>JBEBAJ010000173.1:0-7598 GCA_041158965.1 Pseudomonadota bacterium
TTCCGCTCCAGCTACGGGGTCAAATCTTGAATAAACCCGCCATTTTGCGCCAGAGCGCACCGCATCAGGTAGAAATGTCAGAGGGCAGTAAAGACGCCAGCCGTCGGCATGTCCAAGATCGCCAGTCCGAGCCTGATTTCGGTAAGGCCTCGGCCCAAGGCGGTGGCCTCCACAGCAGCCCTGGCCAACAGGCGACCCCACCGGGCTCTCAACTTCTGCGTGCTGCGGTCGATACCTACACAGAGAGGCATGATGACGTCGACTTTCAGGCGCGGCTGGATAACTTGCGTCGGAAAAATCAAAGTCTGGCCAAAAAATTGGCCTCACCAAGACGCACAGGCCAGCGAGAGGACCCCCAATGAGCGAGACCCCCCAAAAAGACACTGACTCAACACCTGAGTCAGTCACGGACGCCGCAGACACGGGTTCGAAAGAGTCCGTGGCTGAGGCCGTGTTGACAGATGCACCTGCACTGGCAGAAAAAGCATCGCCCACTCAAGCCCAAGCCGAACGCGCTGAGGCCCAGGATAACGCACAAAAAATCCATGACCGCGCATACGCGCAATACCAAGCCTTGGCCCAGGTGGTGCTGGAGTCGGCCGAAGTCGCCAGTCGGGCGGCAGAAGCCGCCCTCAACAGTGGTCAGGACCTCAAAATGGCAACCCAGCATTTCAAAGATCTGACCGATGTTGGGCACAAAAGAGCCAGATTGTTATTGGCGATCACTGGCGGCTTCATGCTGGTATGTCTGATTTTCTTTCTCATCATGGGCGTTCGCATGGTCAGTCGGGTCCACCAACTCGACGTGGCCCTTGATGCGACCACTCAAAGAGTGGCGGAGATGCTGGTGGGTCTGGAGACTTTGGAAAAACTCAGCACTGGCATTGCCGATCTTTCCAAACGGCAGGAAGACCTGACCAAAATCCAGACCGCCATCGAAGGACGAATCGATTCAGCCTTAAAACAAACTGAAGCCATGACCATGAAAGTGCCCACCGAAACAGCCAAGCAGGTCGCCAGCAAAAGCGACACCATGATGCGTCAGGTGCAATCTGTGGGGACCGGCTTGCAAGCTCAATCTAAGGCCGTTCAAGACTTGGGCAAGGAAGTTCAATCACTCAAGGCTGGATTGGGTCAAGTCGATGCAATGAAAAAAGATGTCGAGGCACTGGTGTCCTTGCAAAGGGAGCGCTATTTGGAGGTATTGCAAAAAAACCAGCCTGCGTCGCGCAACGCCTCAGATCGAATCGTGCAATACCCTCGCCCCTCTGTCGCCAATGAACCCGCCCGCCCTTGATGCCCTACACACAATGGGCCACATAACCCAATACAAATAGGCCATTGGGCGGGATTTTTCGCCAGTATCCTGGCGAGTCGATCTCGAACAGTTTCTTTCCACTGAGCATCGGGCCGGCGTAACTGGTCATCTGACTGATCCGATACATTTTGTGGAAACAGTCGTACTCGTTCATGTACCTTCTGGACATGACGCCGTCCGGATCAGCTTGCTTGAGGTCTTGCACCTCCCAGACCCGCCTGACCTGTCCGTCTCGCTCTATGCTGTTGCGGTTGACATATAGCGTGACTTGCTCCGTTTCACCCAGACGGGTCCAGGCTTGAGACTGCGCCGAGCCTGCCACGAACATGAGGCCCATCACCACCCACCGCTTGAACTGCTCTCGCTTCATATTCTGTGCCCTGCCGACGCTTAAAAATAGGTGCCTGGCAGTGTCAGCACCTGCCCACCCGCACCTAGTTTAAACCTTGAAATACCAGCCAAGTCCTGGGTATTCACACCACCCATGTCCAGACTATCGATGCCACACGCAGGCAACTCCTGCATGGCTCGCCAAAGCAGGATGTTGTGCGCATTGGACTCTCTGCCACTTTCATCAGACCAACCCATGTGATAGGTGGCGACACGACCATGCAGCAAAAACAGCATGCCGGCAACCAGGCGCTTGTTGTGCTCGGCCCAAGACACCCTGAACGCCTGCGCCGGACGATCATGGGCGGCGATATAGGCATTGACAAACTCAAGCGGCAAGCCAAAAAAACCCCTGGATCTTCTTTGCTTGGATTCTTCATCCAACAGTGACTGAGACACCGCCCGACTCGGCTGAAAAAACACCTTCAGGTTAGCGTTTCCTTCGGCCTTGACCAATCTGTTGCGCCATTTGCCATCCATGTCGGCACGCAAGCCCTCAGCAGGGCGACGCAAATCGATCATCACCGTCGAGTAACCGGTCATGACCCGGTGCAAACCTTGCATTTGCGCCGCATCCCAATCAAGAACCGATTGATTGGGCGAGAAAACAGGCACACGCAGGCGGCGAACGGGCAATTCAGTGCGCAGTCGTCTTATGAACTCACGCCGCCAAAGGGCATCGGTTTGGGCATCAAAAACGGGCCCTCGGGCGCAAGAAGCCAATGAGATATAGCCCAGCAAACGTCGGCCAATGAACTGCGCTGCGGCTCGCCACTGGCCGTTTTCCAGCGCCACCGCTCGAACCACCTCCACACCCAGAGCACGAAGGGCCTCGCCGTAGGCCCAAGCCTGTTGCAAAGAACCCGCATTTTGATGATGAAAACGCGCCCAAGCCTGCGATAAAAGGGGGTTCCAAAGCACTTCCATGGCCAGCATCATAAGCAATTTGCATGACCATGGGGGTCAAGTTGAGCGCACTGATGCCGATTAAACTTCTGCCATGGTGACACATCCCCCAGCTCCAAACCCCAAAACCCCACAGGTGATGGGGCACGCCATCCCTAGGGCCAGATTGACCCCTGTTGGTTTTTTGTGGATTTTTGTGTATTTGGTTGTTCCGGTGATCGTATTGGGAAATCTGATAGATTTCATGTTCCAATATTTCCTCGGTTGGTGCATTGGGGTCTGGTGTGTTTTTCCGTCTTGAGGTTGCAATATGTTTTTCTTTGTCGGATTCATCGTGATATTCGGGGCTGTGTTCGGTGGCTATATTGCCGCCGGAGGCAAGATGGCCCCCATCATCAAAGCCGCCCCGTTTGAGTTCGTCATCATCGCCGGTGCCGCCATTGGAGCCGCTTTGGTGGGGAACAGTTTTGCGGTCTTTAAAGCAGCCATGGGCGGCATCGCGAAATGCATCACCGGCCCCAAGTGGAAGCCCGAAGATTATCTGGGCTTGATCGTATTGGTGGGCAAATTACAGGCGGTCATGAAAAAAGAAGGGGTGGTGGCCCTGGAAGCGCATGTCGAAAATCCAGACTCCAGCCCCATCTTCGGCGAATTCCCCAAACTTGTGAAGGACCACTCCATCGTTCAGATGATCTGTGATCCCTTGCGCTTGATGATCATCTCTCAGGGCAATTTGGACCCAGATGCGGTCGAAGACATCATGAAGACAGCCATCAAGATTCACCATCACGAAGCCCTGATGGCACCCCATGCGCTCACGACCATCTCCGGTTCATTGCCGGCCTTGGGTATCGTGGCTTGCGTGCTGGGCGTGGTCAAAACCATGGGGGCCATTGACCAACCTCCCCCGGTACTTGGCGCCCTGATCGGTTCGGCACTGGTGGGCACCATGATGGGGGTGTTTTTGTCCTATGCCATGTTCGAACCCTTTGCGGGTCGGCTGGCCCAGGTGCTGGAGGAAGAAAGCCAGGTCTACAACGTCATCATGAAAATGATCGTGAGCAACCTCAAGGGCGAAGCGCAACCCATCACCATTGAGGCAGCCCGGGCCTGTATCAGCCACCACAATCAACCCAGTTTCTCCGAGGTGTTTGACGCCTTGCGGGGTGCCTGATGGCCACTGCAGTCGCCGAAGCCGAAGTCGCCGAAAAACCGCCCGCGGAAGAAGCGGCAGCAGCGGCCGATGCCGCAGCGGACACAGCGGCACAGACCGATGCCGCAGCGGCCGAAGCGCCGGTGCGGCCGATCATCAAGAAAATCATCGTCGAAGAGGGTCATGGCGGTGCACACGGTGGTGCCTGGAAAATTGCGCTGGCGGACATGATGACCGCCATGATGGCTTTCTTCTTGCTGATGTGGCTGCTGGGCGCATCCAACGAAGACCAAAAGCGCAGCGTTGCCGATTACTTCCGACCCACCTCACACAGCCAGATTGTGTTTGGTGAGTTGGCCGGTTCTCAAGGCATGTTTGGTGGTGCCTCCATCGTCGACACCGACGGCTTTCCCTTCAGCGCCAAGCAAACAGGCATGCTTGAACGCCTCACACCGCAAGCCCAAGGCGGTCCCAGCGACGGCTATGGGGCCTCCAAAGATGACGTCAATCGGGAAGGCCCTCAGGAAGACTCCCCGCGCAGCGAGCCTGGCAGCTCGTCGCGCAAACAAGACAAAACCGATGCCCAGTTTGAACAAATGGCCAAAGAAATAGAGCAAAGGCTGGCTGAAAACAAGAACCTTCAAAACCTCAAGGACCAGGTCAGCATCACCCGAGAAAAAGACGGACTGCGAATCGAGATCCTCGACAAGGCAGACTTTGCCATGTTCACATTGGGCACGGCAGAGGTCACCGGGCGTGCACAGGCCTTGGTCAAGGAAATCGCCAAAACCCTGAAAACGGTTCCCAACTCGATTTCAGTTCGCGGACACACCGACAGCTTGAGTTTTGGCAAATCTGAAGCCTATCGGAACAACTGGCTGCTGTCGGCAGAGCGCGCAGACTCAACCCGTCAGTTGATGCAAGCAGAGGGCATTTCAGCCAAAAGGTTCTCACGCATAGAGGGGGTGGCCGACACCAACCCCAAGATGCCTGACAATCCAGCAGACCCGCGCAACCGGCGCATCAGCATCACGGTGCTCAATCAGTAAAGAGCACGCCCCCTTGGCTGCTTCAATGGTCAGAAGGCGGGTTTGATGACCCTGGCACATGTCCCCCGGATCAGTGTAATTTGACGGCCATCCTGCAATGTCAAGCTCTGCTGAAAGTCTCCGGTGGCGCGGTCTATCACAAATTCTTCGCGGGTAATTTTGACGCCAAAACGCTCAAACATGGCCGGTCGGCTGACCTTGAGTTTGCCAGTAGAGGAAACCAAATTGCCGGCCCGACTCTCGGATATCGCGATCCGCCCCTGGTACCAGCCAGATGCCTTGTCGAAGTCGACCTGTGCCATGGCCATCCGCGATGGCTCATTGGCCGTGATCCCCAAAGCCAATTGTCCATCCAGGTCCAGCTTGAGCTCACAAATCATGTCGAGCACACCCTGAGTGACGGGTCGATCCGCCTTGGGGTTGGTGCTGGCTACGACAGAGGGTTCGCCAGGGCCGGATGTAAGCATGACCAATCCGAATACGACTGCAACCGATGCTGCGCCGACACCTGCACCAATGAGAAATTGTTTCATGTCTGCTCCACGAATTGATCACCCCAAATCCAACAGGCTCTGATCAGATATCGGTTTTCAACCAGAAGACCTGAGATCATACTTGTTGATTTTTTCAATCAAGGTGGTGCGTTGCAGTTGCAAAAGTTTGGCCGTCTCAAGGTTTGTATGCCCTGTGCCAGAAAAATGGCTTGTTCGACGGCATTGATTTCATCGTTGGATGCTTCGGTCTGGGCTTGAGCACCTGGCATCGTGGCTGCCTGGGCCGACGGAACGGGTATGGGCATATGGCCCAACAACACCGCCATTTCATTCAGCGACTCGTGGGCTTCGGCCTGGTCTGCCGATGGGCCCCACTGTGCACCGGGCGGCAAACTCACACTGTCCGCCCAACTCTCCTCTTCTTCGCCATACAGCGCAGACAGAGGCACTTCACAAGGTCGATCCATGCGTGCCAAGTGGGCCGCCTGAATACGCGCCAATCCAGGGGGCAACATACAGGTCGGTATGCGCTGAACCTCAATGTGTTGGCCAGGGAAGAGGGTTGAAAAGCGGTCCACCAGGTTGGAGATCTCCCTCACGTTGCCGGGCCAATCGTACTCACACAACAAACGGATCATTTGAGCATCAAAGCGAATCGGTTTATGCCCGCTCAATACATGCTTTTGTGCATAGTGATTAAGCAGCAACTCAATGTCGTCAGCGCGCTCGCGCAAGGGACAAGTTTGGATAGGCAACACATTGAGCCGGTAGTACAGATCCTCCCGGAAACGCCCTTGGGCTACTTCCGACTCCAAGTTTTTGTGGGTGGCTGCAATAACGCGCACATCCACCGGCACCTCTTTGCTGGCCCCTACAGGCAAAATGCAACGCTCTTGAAGCACTCGCAATAATTTCACCTGCATGTCCATGGGCAGGTCCCCGATTTCATCAAGGAACAATGTGCCTCCATGCGCCAATTCAAAGCGGCCCAAGCGATCAGCAATGGCCCCGGTGAACGCCCCTTTGCGGTGGCCAAACAGTTCACTTTCAATCAACTCTTTGGGTATCGCGCCGCAGTTGAGCGGCACGAACGCAGCATCAGCCCTTGCACCTTGCCGATGCAACATTTGCGCCACCAACTCTTTGCCGGTGCCACTCTCTCCGGTGATCAATGCCGTAGAGGTAGATGCCGCCAAGGACTCAATCAGGCGACGAAGAGATTGAATGGCCAAACTTTGGCCGACAAGCAAGTTGGCCGGGACATTCGGTTTAGATGGTATGTACATGATTTCTGGAACAGAACCTCAGTGTATCTATTGAATTTATTATTTTTCTTATTTATTAAGTATTTATCGAATATCGGTGTGGCATGAAACTCACGCCCCCGGAAAAATGAGTTCTTTCAGATTAACGAGGAACTTATCCGGCCCAGCGACTCAAGACATGGGGCTTCAAACCGAATCATGAAACAAGCCAATCTCATGCTTCTGGAGTCTTCCAATGACCAAACGCCTGTCAGCCCCTCTTTGTCTGGCCGCACTCGCCCTGAGCGCTTGCCAGACCGTCCCCCTCAATGCCATGCCACCACAATTTGCAGATGCGGACCCCGCTGCCTCTATGGTTGCGCCACTGATCGAGCAACGAGAGACCATCGTGGCCACCGGTTACGCCGTGATTTCGATGCAAAACCACAAAAACCCGAGCCAACAGCGCCTATTGGCCATACGGGCGTCCAAATTGGACGCCTATCGCAACCTGGCAGAGCAAGTCTATGGTCAGTACCTTGACTCGAACACCACGATCTCTGAGATGGTGGTCATGAGCGATGTTTTTCGGGCCAAAGTGGAGGGGGTGATATACGGGGCCAAACTGGTGAGCATCACGCCAGTGGGAGATGACACCTATGAAACCACACTGTCTCTCGACATCGGCGTGGTTCGAGACTTGCGCTTGTTATACCTGCAACAGTTGGCAGCCCGTCGACGCTGATGCCATGAAAATTCTCACCACCATACTCTGTGGCCTGGGATGGTCCATTGGGGCCCTCGCCCAAAGCCTTCCCGCCGATCCTGAGGCTCAACTGCGCATCATCCGTCAGGCCTTGATTGAAGCAGTCATGGAGCGAACCACCAAAGTCAATGCCATGGGCTGGATCGATGGCAAAGGTCAATTGCAAGAATCGGCCCATTTTCAGACGGATGCCAAAATACGCGGCATCCGCGTCCAGTCTTACATGATGCCGGAAGGTTATGACTCAAAAATCAAGGTCTCCATGGAGGATCTGCCCT
>JBEBAJ010000174.1:0-5472 GCA_041158965.1 Pseudomonadota bacterium
CCCGTCCAATTGTGGAAATACTCGTGCGCCACCACGCTCTCGACGTTGGCAAAGTCCACATCGGTGGCAGTGGCCGGGTTGGCCAGCACATATTTGGTGTTGAAAATGTTCAGGCCCTTGTTCTCCATCGCGCCCATATTGAAGTCGCTGGTGGCCACAATCATGAAGCGCTCAAGGTCCAGGCTGAGGCCAAAGCGGGCCTCATCCCAGGCGATGCTGTGCATCAGCGACTGCATGGCATGCTCGGTTTTATCGAGGTCACCGGCGCGCACATAGACCTGCAGCAGGTGCTCGCCGCCCATGCGAGATTTGATGCGCTGTTCGCGGCACACCAGACGGCCTGCCACCAAGGCAAACAAATAGCTGGGCTTGCGGTGCGGGTCGACCCATCGGGCAAAGTGGCGGCCATCGTCCAAAACGCCTTGTTCGACCAGATTGCCATTGCTCAACAAGACCGGATACGCCGCCCGCTCGGCACGCAGCGTCACGCTGTATGAGGCCATGATGTCTGGCCGGTCAAGAAAATAGGTGATGCGCCTGAACCCTTCGGCCTCACATTGGGTGAAGAAGGTGTCCTGGCTGACATACAAACCGCTCAAAGTGCTGTTTTTGGCGGGGTTGCAGGTGGTGAAAATTTCCAGATCAAAGGGATCGCTGCCTTCGGGCAGTTTTTCCAGCACCAGTTGCCCATGCTCCATTTTGAACGAGGTGCCCTCGCCGTTGACCAGCACCCGCGCCAGATTCAGGTCTTCGCCGTCCAATCGCAACGGCTGGGAGGCCACCTCGGGGTTGCGCCGCATGCGCATGCGATTGAGCACGCGGGTCTTGGCGGGGTCGAGGTCAAAAGTCAGGTCAACGCTGTCGATCAGATAGGCCGACGGTTGGTAGTCGAGCCGTTTGACCAATTGGCCTTGGGTTTCACGCATGGGTATCTCCGGGGAGTCAGGTTAAACGCCCTGTTTCAGTGAGGCGGCGATGAATGTATCGAGGTCGCCGTCGAGCACTTTTTGGGTGTTGGATATTTCGACATGGGTGCGCAGGTCTTTGATGCGGCTTTGATCCAGCACATAAGAGCGGATCTGATGCCCCCAACCCACGTCGGTTTTGGTGTCTTCGAGCTTTTGTTGCGCTTCCATGCGCTTGCGCATCTCAAAGTCATACAGGCGCGAGCGCAATCGACGCCACGCGACGTCGCGGTTGCTGTGCTGGCTGCGGCTGTCCTGGCACTGCACCACGATGCCGGTGGGCACGTGGGTCAGGCGTACTGCTGAGTCGGTTTTGTTGATGTGCTGGCCACCCGCACCACTGGCGCGATAGGTGTCCACCCGCACGTCGGCGGGGTTGATATCGATCTCGATCGAGTCGTCGATCTCGGGGTACACAAACACAGAGGCAAAAGAGGTGTGGCGGCCGCCAGACGAGTCAAACGGCGATTTGCGCACCAAGCGGTGCACACCGGTTTCTGTGCGCAAGAGGCCGTAGGCATACTCGCCCTCGATTTTGATGGTTGCACTCTTGATGCCGGCCACATCGCCCGGGGTTTCGTCTTCGACGGTGGCCTTGAAACTTTTGCGTTCGGCGTATTTCAAGTACTGGCGCAACAACATCTGCGCCCAGTCGCAGGCTTCGGTGCCACCGGCACCGGCTTGCAGGTCGACAAAGCAGTTGCTGGGGTCGGCCGGTTGGTTGAACATTCGGCGGAATTCAAGTTTTTCGACTTCTCCCACGATGCGCGAGGTGTCCTCCTCCAGCGTCATCAGACCGGCCTCATCGTTGTCGGCCTTGCTCATCTCGAACAACTCCAGGTTGTCATTGATCTCGCCGTCCAGGCGCTGCAGCACCAGCACGATGTCATCCAGTGCTTTTTTCTCTTTGCCCAACTCCTGGGCTTTTTTGGGGTCGTTCCATACCGCCGGGTCTTCGAGTGAGGCGGTCACGGTTCTCAGGCGCTCTGACTTGGCATCGAAGTCAAAGATACCTCCGTAAATCCTGAGCCCTGAGGCCCAGGTCGGTCAAAGTGCTGCCTATGAGGTTGATGCGTTCAGCGTCCATGATGGTTCCAGGTTCTTTTCAATCAACCTGGCATTTTCGCACGGTAAGGCCTTCATCTGTGCCAAGCCTTGCAAGACATCACCCACCACCACCACCGACGGGCTGCCCAAGCCCTCGCGCTCGACCATCGCCGACAAGTCGCTGAGCACCGTCACCGCCTGTCTTTGTTGGGGCAATGAGGCGTTTTGGATCACCGCCACCGGGGTGTCATCGCCCAAGCCCTGGCGCAAACCCGCTTCGATGCGGTGCAATTCACGCACGCCCATATAAATCACCAGAGTCCAGCGCATTTGTGCAGCGCTGCGTGCCACAGCAGCCCAATCGGTAGGGGTCCCCCCGGGTTGGTGGTGACCGGTCAGCAACACCACGCCACGGGCCTGCTCGCGATGCGTCAGCGGAACGCCCAGGCTGCTGGGTGCGGCCAGTCCGGCCGTGATGCCATTGATCACTTCCACTTCAATCCCGTGTGCGCGCAGGGTTTGCAACTCCTCGCCCCCACGGCCAAAGACGAAGGGGTCGCCCCCTTTAAGCCGCACCACCCGCTCGCCCGCTTTGGCGCAGCGCACCATCAACCGTTCGATGAAGGCCTGCGGGGTTTGGCGACATCCGCCGCGCTTGCCAACCGACACCACCCGGGCTTGGGGCGAAGCCAAGGCCACGATCTCGGGGCTCACCAGATCGTCCACCAACAACACGCTGGCCCACTCGATGGCATGCAAAGCGCGCAGGGTCAGCAAGTCGGCCGCACCGGGGCCGGCGCCGACCAGTTTCACCAATGGGGTTAAGGTCATCTCAGACATGGTCCTCTCACAATTCAAAGGATATTGTGAGGGGTTTGATATAAAAAATCGCTATATAGGTATGGGCGATGTGGTCTCGTCCAAGGGCCAGCGGGGTTTCACATCAAAGGCATAGTCTTGCCGTGGCTGGGCCAGGCCAGCTTGTAGGCGCAGGGCGGCGGCCATGGCGATCATGGCGCCGTTGTCGGTACACAGGTGTAACTCAGGGTAATGAACCCGAACCCCGCGCTGGCGGCAGGCCGCCGACAAGGCCTCACGCAGGCTTTGGTTGGCGCCCACGCCACCGGCCACCACCAGCCGTTGGATGCCGGTTTGCGTCAGCGCCGCCAGGGTTTTTTTCAGCAGCACCTCGACGATGGCGGCCTGCGTCGAGGCCGCCAGATCGGCCTGACGCTCAGACAGGCCATCGCCCAGTTTGCGCGCCTGCGTCAACACCGCCGTTTTCAGTCCGGCAAAAGAAAAATCGAGGTCACCGCTGTGCAGCAGCGGTCGGGGCAGTTTGAAGGCCAATGCATCCCCGCGTTCGGCCAGACGGGCCAGGGCCGGCCCCCCGGGGTAAGGCAGGCCCAACAGTTTGGCCGATTTGTCAAAGGCCTCGCCAGCCGCATCATCGATGGTTTCGCCCAAAATGCGATAGTTCCCCAGCGACTCGACGGCCATCAGTTGCGTGTGACCGCCCGAGACGAGCAAAGCCACAAAAGGAAATTCAGGGGCGTCGGCGCTGAGAAAGGGCGACAGCAAATGCCCCTCCAAGTGGTGCACACCCAATACCGGGCGACCCAGGGCGGCACCCAATGCGCATGCCACGCCCGCCCCGACCAGCAAAGCACCGGCCAAACCCGGACCCCGGGTGTAAGCCACGCAGTCGATGTCAGCCAAACCCAAGCGGGCCTGCTGCAACACCTGCGTGGTCAGGGGCAAAACGCGTCTGATGTGGTCGCGGCTGGCCAACTCGGGCACCACGCCGCCATAGGCCTGGTGCATGTCGATCTGGCTGTGCAAGGCGTGTGCGCCCAGCACAGGCGTGTCGTGGCTTTGGGGCTGGTAGCCCACCACGGCCACACCCGTTTCATCACACGACGACTCGATGCCCAAAACCCATTTCATGGCATGAAGTCTAACCCGCCGCCCCGCGCGGGCCCATGGGGGCGTCGGGCCCATGTGCCGTGAGGCGCCACGGGCAGGGCGCAAGCCGCTCTGATTGCGGGTGCTTCGCCTTACGCGATGTTCAGGCTGCGTGCTTTGGAGACCGGCTGCACTTTGGCCAGATGCAAGCTCAGGACGCCGTTTTCCAGCTTGGCGCTGCTGGCTTCGGGGTCGATCTCCTGGGGCAACTCATACACGCCACGGTACTGGCGCGGGGCCTCGGGCAGGGTTTCAATGCGCACTTGGCTGCCTTCTATGTCGACCCTGATCTGTTCACGCGACACACCGGGCATGTCAAAACGCAATTCGTAGGCTTTGTCGTCTTGCGTGGCGGGGGTACCGGGCTGGGCCGGGGTGCGCATCACCTCGTCGAGGAAGCGCTCGAAGGCATGCAAGGCGGGGCGGCGATAAGGGACAACTGGCGCAAACAACATGATGAACTCCTTTGGGGTTTAAACTCTGCGGCCTTTGGAGCCGTCGATGGATCACAGTTGGCGTGCCCTGTCGGGTTTTTCAAGGGGAAATGAAGGATGTTTTTTTTGCGCTGTTCGCTCTTGAAAAAAAGGTCTTTGGCCCTATGGAGGCGTCTGACCCGCCTTGTATTTGCCGCCCTGCTGGCGCTGCTGGCGCTTGCGTCGGCGCTCATGCCTGCGCTTGCCCAAGCCCAGCCGGTGCGCCTCGCCCTCATCGAGTCGCTCAGCGGCCCCTTTGCCAACACCGGCGAGTCGGTCTGGCGCAATCTGGCTTGGGGGGTCGAGCGCATCAACGAACGCGGTGGTGTGAGCTGGGGCGGTGAAAAACGCCCATTGCGCCTGGACCGCTATGACAACAAGGGGCAGGTGGAAGAAAGCCTGGCGGCATTGCGCGCGGCCATCGATGACGGTGCGCGTGTGATCTTGCAAGGCAACAGCTCGGCGGTGGCTTTGGCCCTGGTAGAGGCCATCGAGAAACACAACCAGCGTGAGCCGACGCGTCAGGTGGTGTACCTGAACTATGCGGCAGTGGAGCCCAGCTTGACCAACGCCCGCTGCAGCTACTGGCATTTTCGCTTTGACGCCCACGCCGACATGCGTTTGCGGGCCTTGTTGTCGGTGCTGCGGGCTGACCGCGAGCTGAACCGCGTTTACCTCATCGGACAAGATTACGCCTTTGGCCAGTCCGTGTTGCGCGAGACGCGCCGCTTGCTCGCCGATTGGCGACCCGATGTGGCCCTGGTGGGGGATGAATTGCACCCCTTGGGGCGGGTCAAAGACTTTATGCCCTATGCGCACAAGATCAAAGCCAGCGGCGCACAGGCCGTCATCACCGGCAATTGGGGCAACGACCTCACGCTCTTGGTCAAGGCCGCTCGCGAGGTGGGGTTTGAGGGCAAGTTTTACACCTTTTATGGCAACGCCCTGGGCGTCCCCGCCGCCTTGGGCGAGGCCGGGGTAGGGCGGGTTTTGGCGGTGGCCGAGTGGTTGCCCAACCTCGG
>JBEBAJ010000175.1:0-5467 GCA_041158965.1 Pseudomonadota bacterium
ACCATCCCCAGCCAGGGTCGGGTGGTGTTTCATGCCGAGCAAGAAAGTTTGAAGCGGGTCTTGCAACAAGGCTGCTGGTCGCAGGCCATGGGCTTTGGCTTACAGAACGGTGAGTGGCGCATAGAGGGGCCGCCGCATGATTTCGGGGTGTGGCACCAAGGGCGCGAGGTGGCCCGCATCGCCTGGTCGGTGGCGGGTGTCCATAACCAACTCAATGCACTGGCGGCGCTGGTGGCGGCCGACCATCTGGGTGTGCCTGTGGCCGAGGCGGCCCAGGCCCTGAAAGGGTTTGAGAATGTGCGCCGAAGGCTGGAAAAAAAAGGCGTGGTCAGAGGGGTGACGGTGTACGACGATTTTGCCCATCACCCCACCGCGATCCACACCACCGTCGATGGCTTGCGCCGCCAAGTGGGGCAGGCGCGCATCATTGCGGTGTTCGAGCCTCGCTCCAACACCATGAAGTTGGGCACGATGAAGTCTCAGCTGCCCTGGAGCCTGGAGCAGGTGGACTTGGCCATATGCCACAGTGGCGGGCTTGATTGGAACGCGGCCCAAGCGCTGGCCCCCATGGGTGAGCGGGCACAAGTGGCCCCCACGATAGAGGATGCGGTGCGAGCCGTGGCCTCAGTGGCTCGCAGCGGTGACCATGTGCTGTGCATGAGCAATGGGGGCTTTGGTGGCATCCACGACAAAATTCTGGATGCCCTGGCCTGAAACACCGGGATGCGAAAGGGGTCTGATCAGCCCCGCCTCTTTTGCACCGCCTGCGACAAAACTTCCAGGGCCTGCACAGAGTCCTCCCAACCCAGACAGGCGTCGGTGATGCTTTGTCCGTAAGTGAGCTGGTGGATCGGGTCTTTGCCCGGGTTGAATTTTTGTGCCCCTGCGAGCAAATGGCTTTCGATCATCACGCCAAAGATGTTGCGTGACCCGGATGCCATCTGTGAGGCCACGTCGCGCGCCACATCCAATTGTTTCTCGTGCTGCTTGCTGCTGTTGGCATGACTGAAGTCAACCATCAATCGCTCGGGCAGGGCAGAGGATTTGAGGTCGGCGCAAGCGGCTTGCACACTGGCCAGATCGTAATTGGGCTTTTTGCCACCACGCAAAATCACATGGCAGTCGGGGTTGCCTTGGGTTTGCACAATGGCCACTTGTCCATTTTTATGCACCGATAAAAAATGATGTCCACGGGCTGCGGCCTGAATGGCGTCGGTGGCGATTTTGATATTGCCATCGGTGCCGTTCTTGAAGCCTATCGGGGCCGACAGGCCGGAGGCCAATTCGCGGTGAACCTGGCTTTCGGTGGTGCGTGCCCCGATGGCGCCCCAAGAAATCAGATCCCCGATGTATTGCGGGCTGATGACATCGAGAAATTCACTGCCCGCTGGCAAACCCAGGCGGTTGATTTCGATGAGCAACTGGCGCGCCATGCGCAAGCCCTCGTCGATGCGGAAACTGCCATCGAGGTAGGGGTCGTTGATCAGCCCCTTCCAGCCGACGGTGGTGCGCGGCTTTTCAAAATACACCCGCATCACAATCTCCAGCGTGTCCTTAAAGCGGTCGCGTTGCGCTTTCAGGCGTCGCCCGTATTCGACGGCGGCGGCCGGGTCATGGATAGAGCAAGGCCCGATCACCACCAATAAGCGGTCGTCTTTGCCGCGCAGGATCGACTGTATTTTTTGCCGGGTTTGCGCCACCAGGGTCTCGACGGGGGTGCCCTGGATCGGGAAGAAGCGGATGAGGTGCTCGGGGGGAGGCAAAGTGGTGATGGCGACGATGCGCTGATCGTCTGTTTGGCTGGTCCGCTCCACCGTGTCGAGTTGGGCTGATTTCATCGCGAGTCCTTGTTCAAACGGGTCAAAAAAAAACCGCCGGTGTGCCGGCGGTTCGTTGTGAGGGTGGGCTTGCTGCGTTCATCCCTCTCGACCGCCGTTGGGCGTGAGAAAGCGAAAAGCAAAGTAAAACCACGAAGTCTTCATGGGCAACAATATAGCACAGGCTGCGCAGGGGCGGTTTAGGCCGTGCCCCCGACGGTCAGGCCATCGATGCGCAAGGTCGGCTGCCCGACCCCGACCGGTACGCTTTGGCCTTCTTTGCCGCAAGTGCCCACGCCCGAGTCAAGCGCCATGTCATTGCCGATCAGGCTGACCCGAGTCAGGGCGTCAGGGCCATTGCCGACGATGGTGGCGCCTTTGACGGGGTATTTGATGCGGCCTTTTTCCACCCACCAGGCCTGGCTGGTGGAGAACACAAACTTGCCCGAGGTGATGTCCACCTGACCACCGCCGAATTGGGTCGCATAGAGGCCGCGATCGAGACTGGCAATGATCTCCTTCGGGTCTTTGTCGCCACCCAGCATATAGGTATTGGTCATGCGTGGCATGGGCAGGTGGGCATAGCTTTCGCGCCGACCATTGCCGGTGGGTGACACGCCCATCAGGCGGGCATTGAGTGAATCTTGAATGTAAGCGCGCAAGATGCCGTCTTCAATCAGGACATTCGATTGGCTGGCATGGCCTTCGTCGTCAATGTTGAGCGAACCCCGGCGTTCGGCGAGGGTGCCGTCATCGAGCACTGTCACTCCTTTGGCCGCGACCCGTTGACCGATGCGGCCGGCAAAGGCGCTGGAGCCTTTGCGGTTGAAATCGCCCTCCAGCCCGTGGCCTACGGCCTCGTGCAGCAAAATGCCGGGCCATCCGGGGCCAAGCACCACTGGCATTTCCCCCGCCGGCGCAGCCCGGGCCTCTAAGTTGATCAGGGCAGATTGCACCGCTTCCTGGGCGTAGCGGCGCAGGGACTCGTCGTCAAAGTGGTCCAGGTCGAACCGCCCGCCCCCTCCAGCCGAGCCCATTTCGCGCCGCCCTGACTGTTCGGCAATCACCGTCAGACTCAGGCGCACCAGGGGTCGCACATCGGCGGCCAATGTGCCGTCGGCGCGGGCCACCAAAACGATATCGTGTTCGCTGGCCAAGCCCGCCATGACTTGAACCACGCGGGGGTCTAGTGCGCGTGCCAATTGTTCAATGCGGTTGAGCAAGGCCACCTTGGCCGTGCTGTCGAGGCTGGCGATCGGGTCGCGCGGCGAGTACAAAGAGCGCGACGGGGCGATGCGTCGGGCGGGCACCCTGACTTTGCCCGACTGCGACTGGGCCGCAATGCCACGCACGGTGCGGGCGGCATCGAGCAGCGAGGCCATGGAGATGTCGTCAGAGTAAGCGAAAGCGGTTTTTTCGCCACTGACGGCGCGCACGCCCACCCCTTGGTCGATGCTGAAAGAACCGGTTTTGACCATGCCCTCCTCCAAGCTCCAACCCTCGCTGCGGGTGGTCTGAAAATACAGGTCGGCGTCGTCGACCCGGTGGGCATTGATTTCGGCCAGCGCGTGCTGCAAGTGGCTGTGGTTCAGGCCGAATGGCTCGAGCAAGGCCTGTTCGGCCATGGCCAGGCGATCAAGGGTGGGTTCGCGTGAGATCATGAAGCCATTCTAGTAAGCATTTCCACGCATCGTGAAAACCCCCTTCGCAATTCAAGCCCATTGAGTCATTCTTGTCTCTGTCCTATGATGTTTTGCATGATGTTTGGGAGGTTTGCGCTGTGTACAAGAAAATTTTGCTCGCTTACAACGGCTCGACCGCTGGTCAAAAAGCCTTGCTGGATTCGCGGGAACTCGCCGCCTGGGGCAAATCAGAGTTGCACTTGGTGGCGGTGATGCCGCTTAACCTCAACACCGTGGTGGCCGAAGGCATCGTCTATTCCGCCCAAGAGGAGCAGCAACAAACCCAGGCTTATGAGCGTGTGTTGGGTGAGGGGCTGCAAAAGCTGGACGAACTGGGGTACAAGGCCAAGGGTGAATTGCTCAGTGGCGATGCGATTCAGGAAATATGTGCCTGTGCCAAGCGCATTTCAGCCGATCTGATTGTGGTCGGGCACCAACGCCGCACCGGCTGGATTGGGCGTTGGTGGTCAGGCTCTATCTCTAAAAGCCTGGTTGAAGAGGCCCCTTGCAGCGTGCTGGTCTCCATCCTCTGACCCACGCAGGCCCCTGCGTGCTCAGTCGGCGCTGGCCCCTGATTCTTTGACGACTTTTGACCATTTCACGATTTCAGTGGCCTGGTAACGCGCCAACTCATCCGGGCTTGAGATGATGGGCTCGAGACCCAGTTTTTGCAGTCGCTCTTGCACATCGGGCAACTTGAAGATGCGCACGGTTTCGGCATGCAAGCGGTCTATGACTGGCTTGGGCGTGCCGGCCGGGGCAAACAGGGCAAACCAGGTGGTTGCTTCAAAACCCGGCAAGCTCTCTGCCACGGTCGGGATTTCGGGCGCGGCCGGTGAGCGTTTGGCGGTGGTCACCGCAACGGCCCGGATTTTTCCTTCTTTGGCCATGGGCAAGGCCGAAGGCATGTTGTCAAACATCAGCTGGATGCTTCCGCCGATCAAGTCCGGGATGGCAAATTGTCGGCCCTTGTAAGGGGCGTGCGTCATCTGGGTGCCGGTCATGGACTTGAACAATTCACCCGACACATGCACCGAAGTGCCCACGCCCGGTGAGCCAAACGACAGCTTGTTCGGGTTGGCTTTCATGTACGTGATCAGTTCGGGCACGGTTTTTACCGGCAGATCGTTGTTCACCACCAAAAGGTTGGGGGCGTTGGCGATCAGGCTGATCGGGGCAAAGTCGCGCGTCATGTCGTAAGGCATCTTTTTGTACAAAGTGCCGTTGATCGAATGGGTGCCCACGGTTCCCATGACGATGGTGTAACCGTCGGGGGCCGACTTGGCCACAAAGTCAGAACCGATGTTGCCGCCAGCGCCAGGCTTGTTGTCAACCACCACGCTCTGGCCCAATTGGGCCTTCTCACTGAATATGCGAGCCAGTGTATCGGGCGCGCCGCCAGGGGGGAAGGTCACGACCAGGCGGATCGGTTTGGACGGGTAAGCTTGAGCAAAGGCAGTGGGCACATGCGCTGCGGCGCATGCCGCCAACGCCAAAGCGAGCCATGTCCGGCGGGTCTTGAAAAGGGTGGGAGGGTTCACAGTTCACCTCTGAGAGCGTCAAAAACCCGAACGATAACCCATGATGGGCGGTTGCGGCTGGCCAAACAGTGAAAACCCCCATGCGAGAGGGGAGCCTGCTAATCGAGTGTGGCGCTCCAGCGGTCACCCCAGTCGTGACGCTGCCGATCAAGGTCGCGACGTTGCCGTTTCGTCGGTCTCCCTTGGGTCAGGCTGAGGGCAGGCTCTCGGGCCAGCTGGTTTTGCTCGCGCCAGCTTTGCTGTTGGGCCAGACTTTCAGGGGTTTCGGCATAAAGTTGTTGCGCCACCGGGGCGGGGCCGCGTTGCTTGCTGACGCCCAACACCACCAGCTCTCGCGCCGGGCCCGACTGGCGCAGGCGGATGCGATCTCCGGCCTTCACCTCGCGCGAGGGTTTGGCCACCTGATCATTGACCCATACCCGATCGC
>JBEBAJ010000176.1:0-5429 GCA_041158965.1 Pseudomonadota bacterium
CAGCGCCCGCCCGCCACATTGAACGAAAAGCGCCCCGGGCCATAGCCGCGCTCGCGCGCCATCGGCACCTCGGCCAGCAACTCGCGGATCGGCGTGAACAAGCCGGTATAGGTCGCCGGGTTGCTGCGCGGTGTGCGCCCGATGGGCGACTGGTCCACATTGATGACTTTATCGATCAGCTCCAGCCCCAGCACCTCGTCGTGCGGCGCGGCCTCTTCGTGCGAGCGGTTGATCAATCGCGCCGCAGCGGCATACAGCGTGTCATTCACCAGCGTCGACTTGCCCGAGCCCGAAACCCCGGTCACGCAAGTCATCAAGCCCACCGGGAAATCCACCTGCACACCCCGCAAATTGTGGCCACGGGCCCCCACCACCCGCAGGGCTTGCAGGCTTTGCGGGTCGGCGGGCAGTGCCTTGCCAAAGGCATCGAACAGGGTCGGTGCCGTACCTGCCTTCGCCAGCCACGAGCGTCGCCGCGTCGGCACCGCAATCGACAGCGCGCCACTCAGGTAGCGGCCCGTCAGCGAGTCCGGGTGTTGCGCCAGCGCCTCGGGCGTGCCCTGGGCCATCACCCGGCCCCCTTGCACACCGGCCCCGGGCCCCATGTCCACGCAATAGTCGGCGGCCCTGATCATGTCCTCGTCATGCTCCACCACCAGCACCGTATTGCCCAGGTCGCGCAAACGGCGCAGGGTGTCAATCAGGCGGTCGTTGTCGCGCTGATGCAGGCCGATGCTGGGCTCATCCAGCACATACATCACCCCGGTCAGGCCCGAGCCAATTTGCGAAGCCAGCCGGATGCGCTGCGCCTCGCCACCCGACAAGGTATCGGCGCTGCGGGCCAGGCTCAAATAACCCAGGCCCACATCGTTCAAAAACTTCAGCCGGTTGGCGATTTCCCGCACCACCTTCTCGGCGATCTCTGCCTTCGAGCCACTCAGCCGCAGCTGCTCAAAAAACCCTTGGCACTCGGCCAGCGTCCAATGGCTCACCGCATGAATGCCCGGCGCTTGTGCCCCCTCGCCCAGCAGCACATGGCGCGCCTCGGCGCGCAAGCGGCTGCCTTGGCAGTCTGGGCAGGGCTGCGTCGCGCGATAGCGCGACAACTCGTCGCGCACCAGGGCTGAGTCGGTCTCTCTGTGCCGCCTGGCCATGTTCGGCAGCACCCCTTCAAACGGATGACGGCTGCTGCGCTTGCGCCCGGCCTGCGGGCCGCTGCCCATGCTGTAGCTGAACTTGATCACCTCTTCGCCCGACCCGTGCAAGACGACATGCCTGATCTTGGCGGGCAAATCCTCAAACGGCGTTTCAATGTCAAAGCCGTAATGTTTGGCCAGCGACTCGATCATCCCGTGGTAATAAGGGTTGCGCCGATCCCATCCCTTGATGGCGCCACTGGCCAGACTCAGGCTGGGGAAGGCCACTACCCGCTGCGGGTCAAAGAACGCCTGCACCCCCAAGCCATCGCAGCTGGGGCAAGCGCCCTGTGGCGAATTGAAAGAAAACAGCCTGGGCTCCAGCTCGCCGATGGCGTGGTTGCACACCGGGCAGGCAAAGCGCGCATTAAAGAGATGCTCGGTGCCGCTGTCCGCCTCCACCAAAATGGCCCGCCCCTCGGCCAGGCCCAGCGCATTCTCCAGGCTCTCGGCCAGACGCTGGCGCATATCGGGCCGCACCCGCAAGCGGTCAACCACCACATCGAGGTCATGCTTTTCTGTTTTCTTCAGGGCAGGCATCTCATCGGCCTCGTGCCACTGGCCATTCAGCCGAAAACGCACATAGCCCAGCGCCTGCAACTGACCCAGCTGCAACTCCAACTCACCCTTGCGCTCACGCGCCACCGGCGCCAGTACCGACAGGCGTGTGTCTGTCGGCAACGACAGGGCATGCTCCACCATTTGCGACACGCTCTGGGCACGCAGCGGCAAGTGGTGCTCGGGGCAATGCGGCGTGCCCGCACGGGCAAACAATAAACGCAAATAGTCGTGGATCTCGGTCACCGTGCCCACGGTAGAGCGCGGGTTGTGGCTGGTCGCCTTTTGCTCAATGGCTATCGCGGGCGACAGTCCCTCGATCAGGTCCACATCGGGCTTGTCCATCAGCTGCAGAAACTGCCGTGCATAGCTCGACAGGCTCTCCACATATCGCCGTTGGCCTTCGGCATACAAGGTGTCAAAGGCCAGGCTCGACTTGCCCGAACCCGACAAGCCGGTGATCACCACCAATTGATGGCGCGGCAAATCGAGGTCGATGTTCTTCAGATTGTGGGTGCGCGCCCCGCGCACGCTCAGCAGGCCCTGGCCCGGGGCGGCATGTCGCGCCTGTGCCAGATAAGTGCCATCGTCGGGTGCGTTCAAGGTGGGGTCTTTCGGGTTAAACATGCCATTATCGCCTGTTGGCCCCGAGATGAGGGACAATCATCGCCGCCCCCCTCCAGGGGCCGCTTGTGATTCACCCATGTCCACCCACCCCGCCCCCGATGCCCACCGCATGACGCCGTTTGAGCGGCGCGCCAGCTTTTCTTTGGCCACCATCTATGCCGTGCGCATGTTGGGCCTCTTTATGGTGATGCCGGTGTTCGCCATCGAGGCCCGCCACTACATCGGCGGCGAAGACAGCGCCCGGGTCGGCCTCGCGCTGGGCCTGTATGGCTTGGTGCAAGCCGTGTTGCAACTGCCCATGGGCTGGGCCGCCGACCGCTGGGGCAGAAAGCGCATCATCGTGCTTGGCCTGGCCCTCTTTGGCGTGGGCAGCCTCCTGGGCGTTTGGGCCCACTCCGTCGAACAACTCGCCTGGGCGCGTGCCCTGCAAGGCGGCGGGGCCATTTCAGCGGCGGTCTCGGCCCTGCTGGCCGACCTCACCCGCGACGGCGTGCGCACCAAGGCCATGGCCCTCATAGGGGTCAGCATCGGCCTGATGTTCGCCCTCTCGCTCGTATTGGGGCCCTTCTTGAACGACGCTGGCGGCTTGCCCCTCATCTTTGGCGTCATGGCCGCCTTGGCCTTGGCCGGTATCCTCATCATCGCCCTGTGGACCCCGCCAGAACCCGGTCTGCACGCCCCCGCCGAACCCCCCGCCCCGGGCGAACTGCGCCGACTGCTGCTGGGCCCCGAATTGCTGCGCCTCAACCTCGGGGTGTTCGTGCTCTATGCCGTTCAAATCTCCACCTGGGTCGGCATGCCCTTTCTGCTGATCCAGGCCGGGCTTCCGGTCTCCGACCATGGCTGGCTCTACCTGCCCGTGGTGCTGATGTCCTTTGTCATCATGGGCGTCACGCTCTTCCCCTTAGAGCGCAAAGGCCACCTCAAACCCTTGTTCCTGGCCAGCATCGCCCTCGTGCTGGCGGTGCAACTGGCCTTGGCCGTCGAGGCCACCGGCGATGTCAGCCTGACGGCCATGGGCCTTTGCCTGTTCGTGTTCTTCTGCGGCTTCAATGTGCTCGAAGCCAGCCAGCCCAGCCAGACCTCGCGCCTTGCTCAGCCCTCGGTGCGTGCCACCGTGCTGGGCGTCTACAACACCTTGCAGTCGCTGGGCATCTTTGCCGGCGGTGCCTTGGGTGGCTGGCTCTCCAAAACCATCGGCGTCACCGGCCTCTTCGCCCTCAACGCCGCCCTGATGGCGCTTTGGCTGCTGGCGGCCTGGGGCATGCGCGTCGTCGTGGTGCACAAGTCACCAGAAAACACCGTGCATACTCCCTGACTTGCCCTCAGCATCGCGGCCAATTGGGCCCCATAATTGACCCATCAACCAACCCTTTTCCAAAGAGGCTCCCATGGCATCCGTCAACAAAGTCATCCTCATCGGCAACTGTGGCCGTGACCCCGAAGTCCGCTACCTGCCCTCTGGCCAAGCGGTGGCCAATGTCTCCATCGCCACCTCCAGCCGCCGCAAGGACAAAACCTCCGGCGAGATGGTCGAAGACACCCAATGGCACCGCGTCACCTTCTACGACCGCCTGGCCGAAATCGCTGGCGAGTATGTCAAAAAAGGCCGCCCCCTCTATGTCGAAGGGCGACTGAAATACGGCAAATACACCGACCAGGCCGGCGTTGAGCGCAACACCGTCGACATCATCGCCACCGAAATGCAATTGCTCGGTGGCCGCGAAGGCGCATCGATGGGCGGCGACGCCCCTGCCGGCGGCTCGGCCCCCCGCGCCTCGGCCCCTGCCGCCCGCCCCTCGGGCAGCAAACCCGCCCCCGACATCGTCGACGACGATATTCCTTTCTAAAAAAACAGCCACTCTCGCTCCACGCATTGAATGATGACAGCGCTTCTTGAAGCGCCTGTGGTCATTCATTGCCGTGCAATGGCGCATGAGCATTGCCAGGAACTGGTGCTGACTTTTGGTTCCCCCGATCTGGCTACAACGATCATTGCCATCCATGCCGCCATGGCAGAAAAGGGTTGGGTTTCTCGGGGTGGGCTTGATATTACAAATAGATGCCCATCGACCAATCCGACAAGCAATTCTTCCAATGCTTCCTTGTGTCGTTTATCATCGGATGATAAAATAAAAGTGCGAGTAGATCTCGGATTAACCACCCTCATCGACCTCCATGATCAAATCATGGATCAAGGCGGCGGGTATTGGATCCAGATTGAAGCCTGGAAGGTGGAGATTTCGTCAGAAATTCCGCACGGCATACGATATTCGCTGACTTTGCATGAACCTTATGGCAAACGAATTCTTGGCTACGACAATGCCCATGGGGTCAAGCCGCCTAAGAAGTTCAAATATGCGGGTATGCGGTTGCCATATGACCACAAGCATCCGACAGGCTGCGACAAAGGAGTGCCCTATGAATTTAAAGACGCATACCAGCTCTTGTCAGACTTTTTCGCCGAGGCGGATCGAGTCTTGAAAGAGGATAGAAAACCATGAAGACCATCATTATTGGTATCCTGCCTCAAGAGAAAATCCGTGAACGCATGCTGGCCATCGCCCGTGGCGATTACAAGCCCAAGACCACAGAGCCCAAAATCTGGTTCACCTCCATGCGCTCTCTGGCTGAGGTCCTTAGCGATGAAAACCGCGCCTTGCTCAAGGTGATTCAGAACACCAAGCCTCAGTCCATTTCCATATTGGCAGACCTCACCGGGCGCAAACCAAGCAACCTCTCTCGCACCCTAAAAACCATGTCCAACTATGGCTTTGTAGAAATGCGTCGAGAGAGCAAACACGTCCGGCCCATTGCCAAATGCACCGACTTTCGCATCCTGGCCTGATCCTGTCACAACAGCGAAGACCCTGAACAGGCGCTAAAGGCCTGTTCAAGTCAGGTCAACCCCTCGCTTGCTCCAGCGTTTCCCGCGTCTGCTGGGCCACGCGCCGTGCCGCCTGCTCAAAATCAGCGTCTGCGCTGGCGTACAAAATCGCCCGTGACGAATTCACAATGATGTCGCCATCGGCGCGCCACCCGGCCTTC
>JBEBAJ010000177.1:0-5404 GCA_041158965.1 Pseudomonadota bacterium
GGATGACATCTTTCCCGAGTTGGCGCAAAACCCCATGGGCAAAGACCGCATCTTGGCCGATGACAGCCAGATACTGGCGCGTAGGCCCGATATTGTCATTGGATCTTGGTGTGGCAAGAAGTTTCGCCCCGAGCGAGTGGCCGCACGAGAGGGTTGGGCCGATTTGCCCGCTGTGCGGGTGCAGCAATTGTTTGAAATCAAGTCGGCCCAGATTTTGCAACCGGGACCGGCGGCCCTGACCGATGGCGTGCAAGAGTTGCATCACCTCATGCAACAGTGGGTGCAAAGCCATGGCTGACCTTGCAACGGCCCGGCGACTTGCCTGGGCCCGGTGGCGACGAGTTGGCCTGATGGGGGTCTGGCTGTGTTGGGCTTGGGGCGCTGGGTTGCTTCAGGCGCAAACGGTGGTCCGCGACGACCAAGGCCAAACGCTGTCCTTGGCCAGACCGCCTCAGCGCATTGTGAGCTTGTTGCCGGCCATGACCGAAATGGTGTGCGAACTGGGGGCCTGTGAGCGCTTGGTGGGAGTGGATCGCCACTCGAACCACCCGCCCCGGGTCCGGGGCCTGCCTCGGCTGGGGGGGATGGATGACACGCCGCTGGAAGCCCTGATTCAGCTCAAACCTGATCTGGTTTTGGCGGCTGGCTCGACCCGATTGCTGCCGCGCATACGAAGCCTGGGTTTTCCAGTGCTGGTCTTTGAGCCGCGTGATCAGGCCGATACCGAGCGCATGGGCCTGGCCTTGGCCCGCGCGTTGGGGGCGGGCGAGGCCGCATGGCAGGCTTATCAGGACAGAGAGGCCCAGGTTTGGCAACTCATGGCCCTGAACATGAACCCAGCGCTGCGGGGCCAACGCCTCTACATCGAGGTGGGCGAGGGGCCTTATGTGGCCGCTCAGACGTCCTTCATTGGGCAAGCCTTGCAGCGCGTACAGCTGCAATCGGCGTTGACCGGCGACTGGGGGGTGTTTCCTCGCCTCAGTCCGGAATGGGTCCTGCGCGAGCAACCTGACTGGGTTGTGCTTTCATCCACTGCCCAGCCCGCCGCAAAACGCCCTGGATGGATGCGTTTGAAGGCGGTCTCTGAGCAACGCGTCTGTGTGTTGTCTTCTGCCGAAATGGACACTCTGGTTCGGCCCGGCCCAAGGTTGGCCGCAGGCATACAGGCGATACTGGCTTGCATGAGTGGCCCAACCCCCAGACCATGAGCCCCGTCGCGCACAGCACTGATCGTTCAAGCCGCCCCATTCGGTGGGCGCTGGCCTTGGCCTTGCTGGGCTTAGGGGGTGTATTGCTTGGCTTGGGGGTGGGTGTAGGTGGTTGGACTTGGCCTTGGGGGACTCAGGGCCAACTGGGTTCGCAGATTTGGCTTGATTTGCGATTGCCTCGCTCGGCCGGTGCATGGCTGGCCGGGGCCTTGTTGGGGCTGTCCGGCGCACTTGGGCAATCGCTATTTCGCAACCCTCTGGCCGACCCCTACCTCTTGGGCAGTGCTTCCGGTGCGGGCTTGGGGGTCGCCCTGGGGTTGGTGCTGGCTCAAGGCCTCGACTCGATGGCCATGGGCGAGCCCACGGCATGGCTGGCTTGGGGCAGTGGCTTGCTGTCGTTTGCAGGGGCCTGGCTGGCGGTCATGCTGGCCCTGCTTTGGTCAGGAGGCTTGGCGCACACGCCGCGCTTGTTGCTGGCCGGGGTGGTGGTGGGTGTGATTTTGTCGGCCATGACTTCGGCCTTGATGTTGTGGGTGCCCCAGGCTTGGGCCGGGTTCCAGTCTTTCATGCTGGGCACGACGCAAACCCTCGATTTGACTGGTCTGGCCACACTGGCCCTGGGCCTGGGTTTGTGCCTGGGCGTGGTCTGTCGCTGGGGCCCTGCGCTCGACGTAATGAGCTTGGGCGAAGACACGGCGCGCAGCATGGGGCTGAATCTGGCGCGCACGCGAGGCATGCTGATTCTGGGCATGACGCTGGCGACTTCGTTGGCGGTGTCTCACACCGGCCTGATCGCATTTGTGGGTTTGGCGGCCCCGCATCTGGCGCGCGCCCTGGTGCAGCCCAAGCCATCGACGCTGCCCTTGTGGTCGATGGGAACGGGTGGATTGTTGCTGGTGCTGGCCGATGTGCTTTCGCGCTGGTGGTGGTCGCCACTCGAGTGGCCGGTGGGAGTGCTCACCGCGCTGATCGGCGGGCTTTATTTGTTGCTTCGTCTGCGCCGTCAGTCAGGGGGGCAGGCATGAGCGCCTTGAACTCAGAGACCTTGTTGCGGGCTGAATCTCTCCAAGTCAAGGTGGGCGCACGCCAACTGCTCGATGGCGCGTCGGTCTGCCTGAGCAAGGGTCAGTGGGTCTGCGTTTGCGGGCCCAACGGCGCTGGCAAATCGACGCTGTTGCGTGTTTTGGCGGGTTTGCAAGCCAGTGCGGGCGAAGTGCAAGTGATGGGTCGCCCGTTGAGTCAGTGGCCCGCCGCACAGAGGGCCGCACGCCTGAGCTGGATGGGCCAGGCCCAGCCTGTGCCTTTCGATTTGAGCGTGCATGATGTGGTGCAACTGGGGCGTTGGCCCCATAGGCATATTGGCCAGCTGGGTGACGCGTCGCATGACCGTGCCGTCAAAGATGCCCTCATGGCCATGGGTTTGCAGCATCTGGCCCAACGGGGCCTTCAAGAGGTCTCCGGGGGTGAGTGCCAGCGCGCCCTTTTGGCCCGGGCCATGGCGTCCCAAACGCCAGTCATGTTGTTTGACGAGCCCCTCAACCATCTGGACATGCCGCACCAGCACGCTTGGCTGGCCTGGTTGAAGGCGCACGTCGCCACCGGGGCGGGCGTGCTGACCGTGATGCACGACCTGAATCTCGCTTTGGCCGCCGATCAGGTGCTGGTCATGCACCAAGGGCGGGTGTTGCATCAGGGCCCCCCGGGTCAGTCACAGACCCGAGAAGCCTTGCAAGTGGCGTTTGATCAGGCCTTGGCGTTCCATCTCGTCGACACGAAAGGGACAGCCCCGCGTTGGGTGGTTTTGCCGCGCCCGATTTCTTGACCATAATTGGTCAACAGGCGACACAGAAATGCGCCAACGACTAGACAGGAGTCATCCATGACACAACAAAAACTGGTGCAAGACAAAGTGGTGGTGGTCACCGGCGCAGGTGGTGGCATTGGGCGCGACATTGCACTGGCCATGGCCCGCGAGGGAGCCCGGGTGGTCGTCAATGACATAGGGGCCTCGGTCAGCGGAGAGGGGCATAACGACGGCCCGGCCCAACAGGTGGTCAATGAAATCAAGGCCTTGGGTGCGCAGGCAGTGGCCAATACCGACAGTGTTTCCGAGGCGGCCAGCGGCGCCCGCATCGTGCAGTGTGCGCTCGACCATTTTGGGCGCATTGATGTGGTGGTCAACAACGCTGGCATTTTGCGTGACCGGTTTTTTCACAAAATGAGCACCGACGAGTGGGACGCCGTCATCAAGGTTCACCTTTATGGCGCTTACTTTGTCAGTCGTGCGGCTGCCACCCATTTCAAAGAGCAGGCCTCGGGCTGCTACATTCACATGACCTCGACCTCGGGACTGGTGGGCAATTTTGGGCAGGCCAATTACGCTGCCGCCAAATTGGGTATTGCGGCGCTCTCCAAGTCGATTGCATTGGATATGCAAAAGTTCAATGTGCGGTCCAACTGCATCTCTCCCTTTGCCTGGAGTCGAATGATCGGCTCGATCCCGACCGACACGCCCGAGCAACAGGCGAGGGTAGAGCGCATCAAGCAAATGACCCCAGCCAAAATTGCCCCCCTGGCGGTGGCCCTGGCCAGTGATGCCTCAGGCGACACCAATGGCCAAATTTTTGCCGTGCGCAACAATGAAATTTTTCTCATGAGCCAGCCCCGACCGGTGCGCTCGGTGCATCGGGGCGAGGGTTGGACCCCTCATGATGTGCTTGCGCACGCATTGCCAGCCTTGCAAGCCAGTTACTTTGATCTGGATCGCTCGGCCGATGTGTTCAGCTGGGACCCCATTTAAGCCATGACCTCTTCTAAGCAGGGCGTGCAAGCCCAGTACCAGCAGGCCCTGAATGAGGGGCGTTTTGTGTTGCAGCATTGCGAGGGCTGTGGTCGCGCAGTGCATTACCCGCGCGAGGTGTGCCCCCATTGCGGCAGTGACCAGCTGCATTTCAAGCCCTCGCCAGGCCTGGGCACTGTCTATGCGGTGACCACAGTGCGGCGCAAGCCCGAGGCAGGTGGCGACCTCAATGTGTCATTGGTGGACCTGGATGAAGGGCCGCGCCTCATGAGCCGTGTCGCCAATCTGTCGCCCGATCAGGTGCGCATCGGGCAGCGGGTGCGTGCCCGCCTTGTACAAGAGCAAGGCGCGAGCCTGCTGGTGTTTGATGCCGTGGGAGAGCAGACATGACACTGGCCGAATTGCGCGGGCAAACCGCGATTGTGGGGGTGGGTACTTTTGGCTTCGGTGAGGCACATGGCTACACCGACATGGAACTGTTGGCGCGATCGGCCCAGCAGGCCGTGAAAGACGCCGGGTTGACGATGCAAGACATCGACGGGGTTTGCACGGCCAGCGTCTCATCCAGCATGTGGGGCTTGGCCGTGCCTGAATACCTGGGGCTGAATGCCCGTTTTGTAGACAGCACGATGATCGGTGGGTCGAGTTTTGTCGCTCATTTGTTGCCAGCCATGTTGGCATTGGCCAGCGGACAGTGCAATGCGGTGCTGGTGTGCTATGGCAGCACCCAGCGCACGGCCACTTTTGGCCGCAAAGAAATCAATGCCAGTCGCAAGTTTTTGGACCCGATGCCATATGAGCACCCTTACGAGCCCATGATGCCTGCCAGCGCCTATGCGCTGGCTGCCTCGCGCCACATGCACCAATACGGCACAACCCGCGAGCAACTGGCCGAGGTGGCGGTGGCGGCCCGTGCCTGGGCGCAGCTCAACCCCGAGGCCTTCAGCCGCGACCCGCTGACCGTGTCTGATGTGCTCAACTCGCGCATGGTTTCTGACCCCTTGAGCGTGCGCGATTGTTGTCTGGTGACCGATGGTGGCGGTGCTTATGTGCTGGTGCGTGCCGACCGAGCCCGCGATTTGCGTCAAAAACCAGTCTATGTGCTGGGTTCGGCCACGGCCACCTGGCATCGACAAATCGCCAGCATGCCCGACTTGACGGTCACGGCGGCGGCCCAATCGGGTCGCGCCGCCTACGACATGGCGCGTTTGGGCCCGAATGACATGGACGTGCTGGCGTTGTATGACGCCTTCACCATCAACACGATTTTGTTCCTCGAAGACCTGGGCTTTTGTCTAAAGGGTGAGGGTGGCGCATTTGTGCAGGGCGGGGCCATCGCCCCTGGTGGCCGTTTGGCCGTCAATACCAATGGCGGGGGCTTGTCTTGTGTGCACCC
>JBEBAJ010000178.1:0-5395 GCA_041158965.1 Pseudomonadota bacterium
TGAAGGAAGACCAGGTGCGGGTGCTGGTGGGTGATGTGGGCGGTGGCTTTGGCATGAAGACCGGCGCCTACCCCGAGGACCTGGTGGTGGCGTTTTGCGCGCATCGCCTGCAACGACCGGTGAAGTGGATCGCCGAGCGTGCGGAAGAGTTTTTGTCCAGCTGCCATGGCCGCGACATCGAATGCCATGGCGAGTTGGCGCTGGATGCGGCGGGCAAGATTCTGGCCCTGCGCATCGAGACCCTGGCCAATGTGGGGGCCTACCCGAGCATGACGGGGGTGTCGATTCAGATCATGATCGGCCCCTGGGTGCAGACCAGCGTGTATGACATGGGCTGCATCGACTTCCATTACACGGCGGTGATGACGAACACCGCCCCCACGGGCGCCTATCGGGGCGCGGGGCGGCCCGAGGCGATTTACAACATCGAGCGCCTGATCGATGAGGCGGCCCGGGTGAGTGGCATAGACCGTCTGGAGATCCGCCGCAAAAATTTCATTCGTCCTGATCAGTTCCCCTACCAGAACCCGATGGGTCAGACCTATGACACTGGCGACTTTGGCCGCATGATGGCGCAGGGCCTGAAGATCGCCGACTGGGACGGTTTTGCGGCGCGGGCAGCGGCATCGGCCCAGCGCGGCATTTGGCGCGGCTTGGGCATCGCGACTTTTTTGGAGTGGACCGGCGGCAATGCGCTGGAAGAGAACGTGAATGTGCGCATCATGGCCGACGGCGTGATCGAGGTGTTCAGCGCCGTCAACCAGATGGGTCAGGGCATTGCGACTTCATTGGCCCAGTTGGTGGTGGATGTGTTCGATGTGCCGCTGTCGCAGGTGCGGGTGGTGCTGGGCGACACCGACCGGGGCAACGGGTTTGGCAGTGCCGGTTCGCGCTCTTTGTTCACGGGCGGATCGGCGATCAGCGTGGGCTCGCGCCAGGCGCTGGCCAAGGCGCGCGAGTTGGCCGCCGACGCGCTGGAGGCGGCGGCAGATGACCTGGCTTATGCGCATGGCGAGTTCAGCGTGGCGGGGACCGATCTGAAGATCGGCCTGGGCCAGCTGGCCCAACGCCAGACACAAGGCCGCATTGAGCTGGACAGCAAAACCGCCGCCAGCGGCCCGAGTTGGCCCAATGGTTGCCATATTTGCGAGATCGAGCTGGACCCGCAAACGGGCGAGGTGCAGGTGGTGCGCTACAGCTCGATGAACGATGTGGGCCGGGTGGTCAACCCGATGATCGTGCGCGGCCAGTTGGACGGTGGCGCGGTGCAGGGCATCGGCCAGGCCCTGATGGAGCACATGGTCTATGACCCGGCATCGGGGCAGCCGGTGACGGGCTCACTGATGGATTATTCGGCCCCGCGCGCAGACATCATGCCCGCCATGTTCGACACCCATATGGACCAGAGTGTTCCCAGCAAGAACAATATGCTGGGCGTCAAGGGGGTGGGGGAGCTGGGCACCATCGGGGCGACCCCGGCGGTGGTGAATGCGGTGGCCGATGCGCTGGCGCGCCATGGGCGCGCCGACTTGTCGCCCCGGCTGCAGATGCCGCTGAGCCCGGCCCGGCTCTGGGCGCTGCTGCAACAGCCCCGCGCCTGACCCAGGGGCGGAACAAGGGGGGGGAACAAGGGGCGGGGCAAGTGCCCGGCCCCCCGGATCGGTTGCGCCGATCGCTTCGTTTGCTCAGGAGAGGTGCGGGCCGATGACCTTGGCGATCTCGAACATGGTCACGCTTTCTTTGCCAAACACCGGGCGCAGTTTGTCGTCGGCCCGGATGGTGCGTTTGTCTTTGGGATCTTGCAAGCCCTGGGCCTTGATGTAGTCCCACAGTTTTTTGGTGACCTCGGGCCGTGACACCAGGCCGGGGCCGATCACGGCCTGCAAAGCGGCGCTGGGCGTGAGGTTGCCGGCCCTGGGGGCACGCTCTTTTTTGACCGTGGCTTTTTTGGCAGCGGCCTTTTTGGCGGCAGGTGACTTGGCGGCGGCTTTTTTAGCCGCCGGTGCCGCGCGGGTGGCCGAGGCGGCGGTTTTGCGCGGCGGGTATTTGCTTTGGCGCGGCTCGAATTCGAACACCACTTTGCCCTGCTCGGCGTCATAGGCCAAAAAGGCCTTGAACGCGCGGCGGGTGCGCATGCTGACGAATTTGTCGAGCAGATCGGTCTTGCCGGTTTCCAGCAGCTTGCTGAGTTGCTCGGTGGAGATGGGTTGTTGCAAGATGATTTTGCCGGTCTTGAAGTCGCAACTCGGCGTGGTCTGGGCGGGGCTGGGCACAGATTTTTCACAGACGTAGTTGCTGCCGTGTTCACGCACCGCCGCCCCGCACTTGGGGCAGGCGCCCAAGGCGGCCTGCTGGCTGAGGTCGACGATCTCGCCGCTGTCGGCGTTTTTGTCGTCGCCAAAGTCGAATTCGAGTTTCCAGTTTTGCTCTTCTTCGCTGTAGACCAGGGCGATTTCGGCGGTGAAAGGCCAGCCCGCCTTGGAGCGGAAGCCGTCGAGAGGGCCGATGCGCTTGTCGCGCAAAAACTGCTCGACCTCGGCCAGCTCAAATGTGCGCCCGCCCGGGGTTTTGCCAAATGAGAAGCCACAGCCCTCGCCCTCGCCTAGCGCCCCGGCGCAGGCATAGCGGCGGTAGTTTTCCTTGACCACCCCGGCGCACTTGGGACAAGGGGTTTGCAGGGTGGCGTAGTCGCCAGGCACGGTGTCGCGGTCGTATTCCTTGGCTTTTTTGACCATGCGCTCGGTCATGTCGGCGATCTCTTGCATGAAGGCCTCGCGCGAGAGTTTGCCGTGCTCCATTTGAGACAGTTTGTATTCCCACTCGCCGGTGAGCTCGGGGCGCGAGAGTTCTTCCACCTGCAAGCCGCGCAGCAAGGTCATGAGCTGGAAGGCTTTGGCGGTGGGGATGAGCTCGCGGCCATCGCGCAGCATGTATTTTTCGTTAAGCAGTCCTTCGATGATGGCGGCACGGGTGGCCGGGGTGCCCAGGCCTTTTTCCTGCATGGCTTCACGCAATTCATCGTCGTCGACCAGTTTGCCCGCGCCTTCCATGGCCCCGAGCAAAGTGGCTTCGCTGTAGCGTGCCGGGGGACGGGTTTTGAGCCCCTTGGCTTCGATGCTTTCGTTGCGGACCCCTTCGCCGGGTTGAACCGCCACCAGGGTTTTGCCGTCGGCGTCGTCTTCGTCGATTTCTTTGCCATAAATGGCCAGCCAGCCCGGCTTGACCAGCACCTTGCCTTCGCTCTTGAAGTGGTGGCTCTTGCCGGCATGGGCCACCTGAGTGATGCGGGTGGTGACGAGGTATTCGGCACTGGGGTAGAACACCGCCATGAAGCGGCGCACCACGAGGTCGTAAATTTTTTGTTCGGCTTCGGACAGGCCACTGGGGGCCTGCAAGGTGGGGATGATGGCAAAGTGGTCGGAGACTTTGCTGTTGTCAAACACGCGCGGTATTTTGCGCACATAAGACTGGTTGAGCGCGACCAGGGCATGGGGGGCCAGGTGTTTGAGGCCGCTATCGGCCAGCATTTCGAAGGTCTGCTTGACCACCGGCACGTAGTCTTCGGGCAGATGGCGCGAGTCGGTGCGGGGGTAGGTGAGGGCCTTGTGGCGCTCGTACAGGCTTTGCGCCAGCGATAGCGTGGTTTTGGCCGAAAAGCCAAAGCGGCCATTGGCCTCGCGTTGCAGGCTGGTGAGGTCAAAGAGGGCGGGGCTGGCCTTGGTGCTGGGCTTGCTTTCTTCGGTGACTGTGCCGGTGCGCCCGCGCACGGCGTCGGCGATGGTGACGGCCTCTTTGAGGCTCCAGACGCGATCGGCCTTGAGCTCGCCGTCGTCGGTTTTTTTCCAGGCGGGGTCGAACCACTTGGCCGGGTAGAGGCCGGCCTGGGCCTGGAATTGGGCATGGACTTCCCAGTAGTCGCGGCTGATGAAGCGGCGGATTTGCTCTTCGCGCTCAACAACGATGGCCAGGGTCGGGGTCTGCACCCGCCCGACCGTGGTGAGGAAAAAGCCGCCGTCGCGCGAGTTAAAGGCAGTGAAGGCGCGGGTGCCGTTGATGCCGACCAGCCAGTCGGCCTCGGAGCGGCTGCGCGCGGCATCGGCCAGGCCGCGCATGTCGTCTTCGCTGCGCAACTGGGCAAAGCCGTCGCGGATGGCCTGCGGGGTCATCGATTGTAGCCACAAACGCCGCACCGGCTTGCCCAGGCCTTTGGCGCCGCCCGCATATTGCTCGATGAGGCGAAAGATCAGCTCGCCCTCGCGCCCCGCGTCACAGGCGTTGATGAGGTGGGTGACGTCTTTGCGTTTGGCTTGCTTGACGACCGCATTGAGGCGCGACTTGGTTTTGTCCACCGGCTTCAAGTCAAAGTGGGGCGGGATGACCGGCAAGTGGGCAAAACTCCATTTGCCGCGTTTGACGTCGTATTTTTCGGGGGCCTGGATCTCGACCAGGTGGCCCACGGCGCTGGTCACCACAAAGCGGTCGTTCTCGAAATGGTCGTCGTGCTTTTCAAACTTGCCCGCCTCGGGCGTGAGGGCCCGGACGATGTCCTGGGCGACTGAAGGCTTTTCGGCGATCACCAATGTTTTGCTCATGTCTTACCTTAGCTCGTTTCGATGGGCAGACCGACCCCCAAGGGGACATCTGCTTACAATGCAGTCCTCGCGTGCGCGTACGCGCACGCGCACCCGCACACGCGCACGCACATGCGTGCGCACACACACATTCAACTTACCAGAGATTTGCCTTGTCGACAAAATCCCCTGCTTTTCGGCGCATTCAGACCCGGCGCTCGGGCGTGCATGGCAAAGGCGTGTTTGCCTTGTCCCCCTTGGCCCCGGGTGAAATCATCATCGAGTACACGGGTGAAATCATCGACTGGGAAGAGGCCCTGCGCCGCCACCCGCATGACCCCCAAGACCCGAATCACACGTTTTATTTTCACATTGACGAGCAGCGGGTGATCGATGCCAAATACGGCGGCAATTCTTCGCGCTGGATCAATCACTCTTGCAACCCCAACTGCGAGGCCGACGAACAGGATGGCCGGGTGTTCATTAAGGCGCTGCGGGCAATCAAGCCGGGCGAAGAGTTGTTTTATGACTACGGCTTGATCATTGACGAGCCGCTCACCCCGACGCTCAAGGCCGAGTATCCCTGTTGGTGCGGGCATCGGCAATGCCGGGGCACTTTGCTGGCCCAGGGCGAGCCCAAGCCCAAAAAGAAGCGCAAAAAGCGCTGACCGCCCTGCGATGCGCGCAGACTGGCACCTGGAGGATTTGTGGCTGTCGCTGCGCGACATTTGCCCCGGGATCAGCATAGAGTGGCTGCCGACCATCGATTCGACCAACACCGAGTTGTCGCGCCGGGTGCGCCGTGGACAAACCGACCCGGTGTT
>JBEBAJ010000179.1:0-5393 GCA_041158965.1 Pseudomonadota bacterium
CTTAGGGACACACTGCTCGCAGTCGCGGATAAACACCCAACGCATTGTCGGCATAGATTTGCCGCCTTTGCGCCTCGTTGGCCTGGGCACTGGCGTCAATATAACGGCGTGTATGGTCGTAGTGATGCCCCGTGCGCGAATCTATGCCATTGACCGCACCAAAGGTTTCGGAGGCGAACAAAATATTGTGAGAAGGCACCACCGACAACAATAGATCAATGCCTGGTTGATGATAGACGCAGGTGTCAAAAAAGACATTTTGCAGCACCTTGTCTTCCAGTGGCGGCAGGCCCATGTCTTGGGCGATGCCACGATAGCGGCCCCAATGGTAGGGCACGGCACCACCCCCGTGAGGCAGGATGAATTTGAGCGTCGGGAAATCTTTGAACAAGTCTGAGGTCAGAAACTGGACAAAAGCAGTGGTATCCCCATTGATGTAATGGGTGGCCACGGCATTGAAATGCGGGTTACAAGACCCGCTGACATGGATCATGGCCGGCACATTCCAGCGCACCAATTGCTCATACAAGGGGTACCACCAGTCTTTGTCCCACAGAGGTGGATCAACCCAGCGCCCCCCGGTCGGGTCGGGGTTGAGGTTAAAGCCCACAAAACCCAACTCCTCCACACCTCGGCGCATCTCATCGAATACCGCTTGACGGGGCGGCACACCCGCCGCCTGCGGCAATTGCCCCACACCTACAAAATGCGCAGGAAACATGCGGCACACGCGGGCGACCAAATCGTTGCAATAACGCGCCCAAACCACATTCGTGGCCTCGCTGCCCCGATGGTGGTCCATGCCCACGGCCTTGGGCGAAAACAAAGTCAGATCGACGCCCCGCTCTTTCATGCGCGCCAGTTGGTTGGGCTCTATGCCCGCACGAATCTCTGCGTCGCTGACCCCGGGCGGCTCGGTCAAAATACGACCATCTAGCGCAAACTGCGCCATTTGTCGCTCACGAAACTCCGAGACCTGGGGCGGGGTGGTGGTGAAATGCCCGTGTATATCAATGACCATGGCGCTCAACTGGAAAAATCAACTTTGACTTTGGCGAGAAATTCTTTCATGTAAGCCGATTCATTTTGCAACTTGGCGGCAAACTCCTGACGCGACCCGGACAGGGGCTCAAGACCGTTGGCGCGCAATTTGTTGGCGATGGCACTTTGTTCCAGTTGGCGACGCAAGGCATTGTGCAACTCTTGCGCCACCGCTGTCGGTGTGCCCGGTGGTGCAAACACCCCATTGCCTGTGGGGACCGACTCGCCTTTGAGCACTTGCGACAACGATGGCAGCCCTGGCAAACTGGGAATAGGGGTGGCTGGCACCGTCGCCACCCAGTGCAGTTTGCCCGCCGCCACCATGGGTGAGCCCACGGGCAAAGTGGTGATGACCGCATCGAGGTGACCACCTGCGGCATCTGCCATCATCGGTGGCCCGCCTTTGTAGGGCACCATGGTCATGTTCAACTCGGCGTTCTTCTGCAACAACAACACCGCGAGGTGATGGGGGGCCCCAATGCCTGCGATGCCGATGCGGAAGTCGGGCCCCTTGTCGCGGGCCTGCTTCATGAATTGATCAAGGGTTTTAATGCCCGTGGGCGTGGTGACCGCCAGCATCAGGATCATGTCGGCCAGACCGATCACGGGCACCAAATCGCGCAACGGGTCGCCTCCCTTGATCGCGAGCTGCGACACATGCGGGTTCATGGTGATTTGCAAATTACCGAACATGCCCAAGGTGCCCGATTCGGGTGTGGCCTTGAGCACAGCATCCACGGCAATGTTCCCGGCGGCACCCGGCCGGTTTTCCACCACCACATTGGCTCCCAGGGCTGTGCCCAAGCCGTCGGTGGTGGTGCGGGTGATGAAATCTGCCACGCCGCCCACGGGGTAGCCCACCATGAATTTGAGGGTACGACCCGAAAAGGATTGCGCCCCTGCCCCCAAAGACCAAGGCGCCACGGCCATTGCGGCCGCGGCCTGAAGCAGACTTCTTCTTCGCATCACACTCGCTCCTCTTACTGGATTCAATTCGATTCACCAAGACGCTGCCCAAGGGATTGCGATGGCAAGGTGCGCTTGATGAACCTTTACGGATCATGTTAATCTTGCATATGCAAAGGTGCAAATCGCCCTGGCGACAGGCCCGACACCACAGGAGCGAAGCATGCTCGATTTCGTCAATCGGTTCTATCCGGCTCGGTACACGGCTTTTTTGCTGGTGCTGCTCCTGTTCATTGTCAACAGCCTCTGGAGCCTGTTCACCGGCCAGGGTTGGTCGACTTTCCTGATTTGGGCGGCATTGCTGGCCTTGGGCCTGCACGATGTGCGACAAAACCACCATGCCATATTGCGCAACTACCCCATCATCGGGCATCTGCGCTTCTTGATGGAATACATCCGGCCTGAGATCAGACAATATTTCATTGAAAGCGAAACCGAATCGGCCCCTTTCTCCAGGGCCCAACGATCGCTGGTTTACTCGCGCGCCAAGGGGCAGTCAGACAAACGTCCTTTTGGAACCCAAAAAGACGTGCAAGCCACGGGCTATGAGTGGTTGACCCACTCCATGAACCCGACCCAGATCGCCAGTGCCGATTTTCGAATTCAGGTGGGCACGAACGCCTGCGCCAAACCCTATGCGATCAGCCTGTTCAATGTATCTGCCATGAGCTTTGGCGCCCTCAGCGCCAATGCCGTGCTGGCCCTGAACCAGGGCGCGCGACTGGGCGGCTTTGCCCACGACACAGGGGAGGGATCCATCTCTAGGCACCACCGTGTGCATGGTGGCGACCTGATTTGGGAAATCGGTTCAGGCTACTTTGGCTGCCGCAACGATGACGGCACGTTCAGCGAAGAGAAATTCCAGGCTCAGGCAGTGGACCCTCAGGTGAAGATGATCGAGATCAAGCTCAGCCAAGGGGCCAAGCCCGGTCATGGCGGGGTCTTGCTGGGGCCCAAGGTGACCGCGGAGATTGCCGAAGCGCGGGGTGTGCCTGTGGGGGTCGATTGCGTGTCGCCTGCCACACACAGCAGTTTTGACAGCCCTGAGGGCTTATTGCGTTTTGTTCAGCGGCTGCGTGAACTATCAGGGGGTAAACCGACCGGCTTCAAGCTGTGTGTGGGCCACCCATGGGAGTGGTTTGCCATTGCCAAGGCCATGGTCAGCACGCAGATCGTGCCCGACTTCATCGTGATTGACGGGTCTGAGGGTGGCACAGGCGCTGCCCCACTGGAATTTTCTGATCATATGGGCATGCCCATGACCGAAGGCTTGCGGCTGGTTCACAACACCTTGGTGGGTCTGAATTTGCGCCAGCAGATCAAGCTGGGGGCCAGCGGCAAGATTGTCAGTGCCTTTGACATTGCTCGCGCCCTGGCTTTGGGGGCCGATTGGTGCAATAGCGCACGCGGATTCATGTTTGCGCTGGGTTGCATCCAGGCCCAGACTTGCCACAGCGGGCATTGCCCGACAGGGGTGACCACCCAAGATGCCGTGCGCCAGCAAGCGCTGGTGGTGCCCGACAAGGCGCAAAGGGTGAAAAATTTCCATCACCACACGCTCGATGCGCTGAAAGAGTTGTTGGAAGCGTCCGGGGTCAACGCCCCGGGTGAAATCAGCCTGCGCCACATCATGCGCCGCATCAGCACCACCGAAACCCGGCCATTGTCCGATCTGTATGCCTCGATCGTGCCTGGCAGCCTGATCGACGCCCGCCCGCTGGATCTGGCCGTTGGCGGCCCCATTTTTGAGCGCCATTGGGCCATCGCCAACCCAGCCAGCTGGACCCCCTTGCACTGAGCATCCCGTCGTCGGGTTTGCGACCTGCCTTCCAGCGTATTCCCTGCCTTGACACCCCGCTGCTGAGGCCGGATGATGTGCGCCAAACCCAAACAATGTGATTGAGTATTGAGGAGCCGAACCATGACCCTAACCCGCCACTCTCGCCTGGCCACAGGCTGCACTGCCTTTGCTTTGGCCACACTCACTGCCTGTGCCACTGCACCAGTGGCCGATTCAGGTTGGAATACGCTTTATGACAAAGGCAGCAATCTGAACGGCTGGACCCTGGCGGGTGATGCCAATTGGCGCATACAGGACGACGCCATCACCGCCGATCTTTTGCGCAGCCAGGTGCCCGGTTATCTGGTCACTAAAGCCCAGTATTCCAATTATCACATCAGGGCCGAGTTCTGGGTCGACAGCCATACCAACAGCGGCATATTCATTCGCTGTCAGGACCCTGCCAAGATCGGTGCCGACAACTGCTACGAGGTCAACATCTGGGACACCCGCCCCGACCCGAGTTACGGCACCGGAGCCATCGTCGATGTGGCCAAAGTCTCACCCATGCCCAAGGCGGGTGGACGCTGGAACGTGATGGAAATCACGGCACAGGGTGACTTGCTGACGGTCAAACTCAATGGGGAAGTGACCGCCAATGTGCGCCACAGCAAATGGGCCAAGGGCCACATCGCCCTGCAATATGGATCGGGCGTGGTCAAGTTCAGGCAATTGCTGATCAAACCGATCTGAGCGGATACCCAAGCAACAGAGGCCAAATTTCTGCGGGCGATGCGCTGGCATCACCGCGCCAAGCCACGATTTGATCAGGGCGTATCAACACCCACGGAGCCCCATATAAACCGAGCAAATCGGGCTGATCGAGTTCGACCACAGTCAAATCCAGCCCGCGTTCAGTGGCATCTGCCTGCCATTTGCCCCATGACATCTCTTGAGGCTGCAGCACCAGCAGCGTCCAATCGCGGCCAAAAGTGTCAAACAAAGATCGCCCATCGGCCAGCCAGGCGTGCGGTGGCCGACCTCCGGGCTTGGCACTGGGCACATAAACATTGGCCTGGTCTGGAGGTGCGCGGGTACCGTCATCGAACACCACCGGACTGCCATCGTATCGCCCCCCGAATGTGACGCCAGGAATATTGAACTCAAGGCGAACATGTGCGTTGAAATGCAAGCTGGCCTGATGTCGCAAGTCGCGTCCTTCAGCGGTGTCTTCTTCCAGCATCGGCGTGGCCGGGAACAAACCAACCGAATCGGCAAAATGTCGGGCATATCCGGTGTTGCGCTGGGCCAGCGGTTTGCGCTCCAAAGCATAGCTCTCCAACAAAGCAGGGCCCGCCTGACCGCGCAGGGCCGCCGCCAGTTTCCAGCCCAGATTCACGGCGTCCTCTACACCGGTGTTGTAGCCCAGCCCGCCCGTGGGCGTGAACAGGTGCGCGGCATCTCCGATCAGGAACACCCGCCCTGAACTCAGGCTTTGTGCCACCAGGGCATGGCCAGCGGTCCAGGTTTGCATGCTGAGGATTTGCATCGGCATGTCGCAGCCCAAGGCCTGCCGCAAGACCTGGCGGGCCTCGGCTTCGCCCCA
>JBEBAJ010000180.1:0-5359 GCA_041158965.1 Pseudomonadota bacterium
GTGCGCGGGGTTGTAATGGAAGTGCAGATACTGGTAGCCCACGTTGGAGACCCAATCGAGGTGGCTGTATATGCCGTAGGGGAAAGCGTGCCCCCAAGCCCCCATCAGCACGGGCCGGACCACTTCCAAGGTGAAATAGGCCAGGATAGCGACACTGAAGGCGACCGGTACGTGGTAACCCATTCCCAGTTTTCGGCAAATTTCAACCTCGCGCAGGGCCCAGGACCCGAATGCGCCGAGTGCGCAAACCGTGATGAGCTGCCAAAGGCCGCCTTCCATCAGCGGCGCAAAACGCAGGCCGTAGGACAGATCGGGCGGCGCAATGCTGATCTGCCAGAGGTTCCAGGTGGGCCCCTGTGAGGCACCCCACAGGATCAGCGCCGTACCCAGAAACGAGAAAAACAGCGTGGTCACACCAAAGAAGCCGACGTAGAACGGGCCTGCCCAAAAATCGAACAGGTCACCGCCGAGCAGCGTTCCGCCGCGTACCCGGTATTTTTTTTCAAAGTTCAACATGGCCATGGCAAGACCTCCAGAATTCAAAAATGCAGACGCCGTGCCGTATCACGTGCGGAGACGACGCCTGCGCGAGCGCGAGCGCTCAGGACTTCGCGGCTGGCACCGAAGCCGGCATCGGCGAGTTTTGTGCCGAGGCGGCCGGGGCTTTTTTCGCTCCGTCGAACCAGTTGTATTTGTTGGTGCTCAGCAAGACGAGGTGAATCATCGCTGCCAGACCGAACAAGAAAATGCCCTGTACCACCATGGCACGCAGGGGATCGTAAAGACGCCAAATTCGCCACATGTTTTTTCTCCTAGATGATGTGGTTCATGAAGGTGTAGACCGCCGTCTTCACACCCTGTCCCATGCTGCTGGCGCTTTCCGCGCCGGGCAACCATTCACGCCAATTCATGCCACCCAAACGGGCCAGCATGACCGCCACAAACAGCAAGCCAAAGGCGAGCAGGAATATGGTCTTGAAGGCGTATGAATCGTCGTTGACGGGTCGTTCGCCGCGATGAGATGTGGTGTGTTGCATGACAGTTACTCCGTCAAAAAATACCGACTTACAGCCAAGGCCGCCACGCCCAGACCAGGATGTGCGCCAACACGGCAACTGCCGTGAAGCCCACAAAACCCTGCATCCAGTAGTGATGGAACTCTTGAGCCTCTTCGTCGGTGAGACCGGAAATGGAAGTCCGATTCGACATGGTTGCTCCTTTCATCGGGCCGTGAAGCCCACGGTGCACTCAACCCGTGCACCTGGGTGTCCGCAGCGATTTGCCACGACATTTGAAACGGCGCGCTGACGGATAGGGCGTTGGAGGTGACTCATGCGGTCACCTCCCAGCCCATGTCACGCCCAGCGGCCTCGACATGTTGGGTGCCCACCTCTTCCTCGCCCGACTGGCGGGCCAGGCGCTCAGCGTGGTCACGCAAGCGGCGGGCGGCGGAAATCTGCACCAGCACCGGCTGCTGGCTGACCAGTTGGGTCATCAGTTGCTGGGCCTGGGGCTGCCAGTTCTGCTGGGCACTGGCGCGGGCGTGTGTGGCCTCGGTCTGATCGAGGTCGGTGCCCAGCGGCAAGATATGGAACAAGGCGTCAAAGAGGGCGTTACAGACCTCTTGCACCAGATAGGTCGCACCGCTATAGCCCATGAAGGGGGTGCCGGTGTGGCGACGGATGATGCTGCCCGGAAATGAGGCTGGAATGAAGGCGGTGCGCATGGGGCCGCGCTGCGCGGCCTCGGCCAGGTACATGCGCTCGTTGTAGCTGCCCAGCATGATGAGCGGGGTTTGCGTTTGGCACAGTTGCCGGATGTGGGCGTTGTCGGTCTTGGCCCCGGGCTTGCGGGACACGCTGAAGCGGCAAGGCAGTCCCATCTCGTCAGACAGAAAGCGGCTCAGGCCACGGGCGTAGGTGTCGGTGGCGACTACTGCAAAGCTGGCGGTGCTGAAAAAATCCTGGGTCACCGAGCGCCACAAATCCCATAAGGGCTTGAGGGTGGTGTGGCGTTCGCGCTCGATGAAGGGCTCGGGGTCCAAGCCCAGCAGTTCGCCCAGTTTGCGCAGGAACAAGGTGGTGGCATGCAGACCTATCGGGGCTTGCAGATAGGGGCGCTCTAAAGACTCGCACAGCAAGCGCCCGAATTCGCGGTACAAACAGATGTTCACGTCGGCCTCGACCAGGCGCGAGACGTCGGCCATGTGGCTGCCCAGCGGAAACACCATATTCACCTCAGCCCCGATGCCTTGAACCAGGCGGCGAATCTCGGCCAGATCGCTGGGGCTATTGAAGGTGCCGTAGCAAGGGCCGATGATGTTGACGCGCGGCCGCTCATCAGGCTTGCGGGCTTTGACATCACGCGCCTTGGGCACTTTGCGCAAGCCGTATTGCGTCCACAGCCACTTCATGGCGCGGTCGGCGCACTGCCATTGGTCTTCGTCGATGGTGCGCGGCAAAAAGCGTTGCAGATTGGTGCCCTCGGGGGTGACCCCGCCGCCGATCATTTCGGCGATGGACCCTGTGACGACCACGGCGGGCAGCTCGGGGTCTAAGGTTTTATGGGCCCGGCGCATGGCGCCTTCGGTGCCGTCGCGGCCCAACTCTTCTTCGCCCAGGCCGGTGACGACGATGGGCAATTCGTGCGGGGGCAAGGCATCGGTGTAGTGCAAAACACTGGTGACCGGCAGGTTCTCGCAACCCACCGGACCGTCGATGACGACTTGCATGCCTTTGATGGCGGTGAACACATACACCGCACCCCAGTAACCGCCGGCGCGGTCATGGTCGAGGACAAATGGCAATGCGCTCATGGCCCCATCTCCTCAGCTTTGCGCTTTTTGGCGGCTTTTTCGGCCTGGCGCCGGACCTCGGCGCGAAACTCGGGGCGCGCACGGGGCAAGGTGTCCCACACGCCGGCGTTGTCGCCATCGCCGACCTGATCAAAGAATTCACGCATGGCGGCAAAGCGACTCTGGTTGCCGATGGCGCTTTGCACCACCTGCACCAAAGAACCGACACCGGCTACGCCCATCAGAGGCCGCGCCGAGATGAGGTTGGTGAAATAAAGAGAGGGAATGGCCATCTGCTTGGCGCGTTGCACCACCGGTGTGGTGCCTATGGCCAGTTGGGGCTTGTACTCTTCGACAGCGGCCAGATCCTGCTCCAGGCTGGCGCGGAACTGCACCTGGGCGCCACGCGCCTGCAGCCACTGGGCATCGGCCTGATTCCAGGGTGTGGCGGGGCAGGCCGAGCCGACATAGCGCACATCGGCACCGCATTCGATGAGCAGACGGGCGACGATGAGCTCTGAGCCTTCGTAGCCGCTCAAGGTGATGCGGCCCTGTATGCGGGCTTTTTTCAAGGCCTCGCGCATGGCCGACAAGGCGGTGTTGCGGGCTTGGTCGGTTTGCGCCTGGGGCAGCCCCAGTTGCTGGCCCAGATCGGTCAGCCACGACTGCACACCCTCTACCCCTACGGGTGCCGAGCCGATGATCGGGCGGCCGATCTCCTGGAACTCTCGCACGCTGGCGGTGTAGAAGGGATGGATGGCAGCGACAGCCACGCTGTCAAGTGCGGCATAAAGCTCGCGCCATTCGCGCATGGGCACCACCGCCCCCACACCCAAGCCCATCGGGGCGATGAGTTGGGCGATGCCGACCGGATCGGCCGGGAACATCTCACCCAGCAATGCGATGGTGGGTATCGACTGGCGACCCCCTCGGGGGGCCAAGACCGGGCCGTTGCGCACCTCTTGCTTGGCGTAGCGCAGCATGGCGGCAGCCAAGACATCCTTGGCCTCGGCATGCGTGGGCACGCCAAAGCCCGGTACGTCGATGCCGATGATGCGAACCCCGTTGATCTCTTGGGGCAACAATTGCAGCGGCACGCCGCTGGCGGTCGGGACGCACAGGTTGATGATCACCACCGCGTCGACCTGCTCGGGGTCGGCTTGGGCGAACACCGCCTCGCGGATGTCTTCAAACAATTTGCCGGTGACCAGGGTCTCGGAGTTGAAAGGCACATAGCCCACGCTGCGGCGTGCGCCATAAAAGTGCGACGTAAAGGTGAGCCCGTACACACAGCAGGCTGAACCCGACAAAATCGTGGCGACGCGGCGCATGCGCAAGCCCACCCGCAGCGAACCGAAGGCCGGACACATGCTTTGCGGCTGGTCGTGCGGCCCTTGCTCGGGGGAGCGCGGGTAATCGCGGTCGTATTGCGCCAGCACTTCGGCTTTGCCGGCCTGCTCGGCGCTGGCGCGCATCTGGTCAGCGCCCTGGCTGCAAGACACGCCCTCTTGCGGCGCGGCTTGCTCGGCTGCAGGCTGAATGGGAATGACGCGGTGGTTCATGTTCAGGCCTCGTCGTAGACGACCTCGAAGCTGGGCTTGGGCTCGGGCGGGCGGCCCAACATATCGGTCTGGCTGGCCGGTTGCAGCACCACGTCGCGGCCCACGGCGTCGGCGCTAAAGAGCGCGAGCAATTCATCCTGGGTCTGCGGCTTGGGCTGGCGCGGCGGCGCGGTCGCCACCTGGTCGGCCAGATGGGCAAACAGGGGGCCCCATTCGCCATCGGGCTTGCCGATGATGTCGTAGCTGGCGCTCTTGCGACGGATGTCTTCGTTGGCAGGAATGGCTGCCAACACCGGAATGCCGGCGTTATCGGCAAAGGCCTGGGCTTGGCCGGTGCCGTCGTCTTTGTTGATGACCATGCCAGCGACACCGACGTTGCCGCCGAGCTTGCGGAAGTACTCGACCGCCGAGCAGACATTGTTGGCCACATACAGCGACTGCAAGTCGTTGCTGCCGACCACGATCACCTTCTGACACAGGTCACGGGCGATCGGAAGGCCAAAGCCGCCGCAGACCACGTCGCCCAGAAAGTCGAGCAGCACATAGTCAAAACCCCACTCGTGGAAGCCGAGTTTTTCCAGGGTTTCAAAGCCGTGGATGATGCCCCGCCCGCCGCAGCCGCGACCGACTTCTGGGCCGCCGAGCTCCATGGCGTAGACGCCATCGCGCTTGAAACACACGTCGCCAATCTGCACCTCTTCACCAGCCAGCTTTTTGCGCGATGAAGTCTCGATGATGGTGGGGCAGGCCTTGCCGCCGAACAGCAGGCTGGTGGTGTCGCTCTTGGGGTCACAGCCGATCAGCAACACGCGACGACCCTGCTGGGCCATCATGTAGCTGAGGTTGGCCAGCGTGAAGCTCTTGCCGATGCCGCCCTTGCCATAAATGGCGATGATTTGGGTTTCTTTGGGTTTGCTCTCGTCCATCATTGTGTGCTCCAGTCCAGGACCATCTTCAGACAATCGGCGTCTCCAAATGCCGTTTGGTATGCGGCTTCGGCCCG
>JBEBAJ010000181.1:0-5343 GCA_041158965.1 Pseudomonadota bacterium
TGACGCGATGTCGCCGCTTGCAAGCCGGTGTTGAAAGCCCCCTGAATTTGCGGGTTGCCAGAGACCACGCCCCGGGTGTAGGCCGTCTCTGACAAGGTGGGGGTTTCAAACCCGCGCCCGGTATTGCCGTAGACATTGATTTGCGGGCTGGCGTGCCAGGTCAGGCCCAGCACCGGATTGGTGGCCTGGTATTTGACTTGCCCCGTGCCGTCGCCGTCGCTGAGGTATTGGTCTTTGCTGCGCAGTTTGGCCGAGGTGTGGCGCGCGCCAGTGACCAGGGTGTAATGCTCAGACAGCAACCAGTTGCCCTGGGCGAACACATCGGTGGTGTTGGCCTGGTTCCATTCGTTGCGGTTTGGGCTGCCGGTGCTTTGACCACTGGCGGTGATGCCGCCTTGGCGCTGCTCGCCGGATTGGTCCATCTCGACACCGACCGTCCAATGCACCGGCACGGCTGCATCGTGACGCCCTTGCAGATGGGCACCCAGCCCGTAATAGCGACGCTCCAGCCCGACCCAGGTGCCCGCAGTGTCGGAAGCACCGGTGCCCGCTTGGTATTGCAAATTGCTGCGGTCACCCCGATAAATTCGGGTATTGAGGCTGGTATCGCCTTGGAGGCGGTGGCTCATGACCCAGCCGACCTGTTCCTGATGGACGGTTTTGCGGGCACCGCTTTGCAAAGCCCGTGTGCCCGCCGCCGTGGGCGTGGACAACTGGTTGATGTCCAAGCCCAAGGGATCCAATGCCAGCGGCATGTCAAATAAGTTGACGATGAATTTGTGACGGGTGCCAGGCGCCGAGTCGAGGGTGAACACGCTATTGAGCTGCTCACGTCGGGCTGCGCTGTTGGCGCGATAACCATCGGTGGCGAAGGTGCTGAAGTCAGCCACCACGCCCACCTGACCGCTGCGACCACTCAGTTGCCAGTCGCTGCGGCGCATGCCGTTGGCACCGACATAGAGTTGGGTGAGGGCCTCGGGACCTTGGCCCGCTTCGCGGGTGAAGGTTTGTATGACGCCGCCAGCGGCGTTGCCATAGATTTGTGCCAAGGGACCCGTCAGTACTTCGATGCGATCGACCGAAGTCAGGCTCACCGTAGAGGCCTGACCCTGACCATCTGGCGTCGATGCAGGGATGCCGTCGGCCAGCAATTTGATGCCGCGCAAGCCAAAGGCGGCCCGTGCACCAAAGCCACGGATGGATATTTGTACGTCCTGGGCGTAGTTGTGGCGGTTCAGGGCCACAACGCCGGGCACAGTGTTGAGCACATCCGACAAATTGACTTGCGCTCCGGAAGCCCTGATGCGATCGGCCCCTATGGCTTGCACTGAACCGGGCGCGTCAAATTGGCGCTGCTCAATGAGACCGGCCGAGACCCTCACTTCGGGCAATTGACCTTGCGCGTCGTCAGGCTTGCCGATGGGGCTGACGCTTTGAGCCCACACAGGGCCCAAACACAATAGAGATGCCATTGCGCCAGTGCGTTTGAGTGTCATGTTGAACTGCAAAAAGGGTGAAAGTGGGTGATAAAAAGAGCAGCGGAACTGGATCTGGCCTGACGTTGCGCCAGAGTGTGTATGGTGTTAAAGGGGTCAGGGCTTGATCTGAGAAAAATAGTGCGCCAAGGCTTGCAGGTCTGCGTCTGAGATGCCCAAGATCGAAGCGGTCATGATCGGGTCACGGCCTATGGCCTTGCCCGCTTGCATGGTGCGCATCGCATGCAACAGGTAATCTTCGCGCTGCCCGGCGAGTCGCGGCATTTGCTCGCGCCCGATGTATGTGGGCAAATGGCAGATGCCACATCGGGTCTGCTCGGCCAATTGCTGACCCTTGGCGTGCAGGGCATTGACGCCGGCACGTGGCTGGGGTTGCAGGGGCTGCTCGGCAAACCAGCGCGCCATCCGGCTGATGTCCTCGTCTGAGACCCCATCGAGCAAGGCTTTCATGGCCGGGATGTCGCGCACGCCCTCACGGATCAGCACCAGTTGGTTTTCAAGGAACAACTTGGGCTGGGCGGCCAATGACGGGATATCGGCGATTTGAGAATTCCCCTTAGGGCCGTGACAGGCCATGCAGGCTTGCAGGCGCTGCTCGAAGGTTTGCGCCATGGAAAAAGGGGTGGCCAGCAAGGCCACCCCGCAGAGGGCCCAAGCCCTCAGTTGAGAGATCAGACGCATGGATTACTTGCTGTAAGAGATGCGATAGATCACGCCGGCTTGTTCGTCAGACACCAGAACCGAGCCATCGGCCATTTGGTGCAGATAGGCAGGGCGGCCCGAGAATGACTGATCGGCCGGGTTGAGGAAGCCGGTCAGGAAGGGCTCGACTTTGGCGTTCTTGCCATCGGCGTCAGCACGCACGGTCACCACGTCAAAGCCGTACTTGGTGCTGCGGTTCCAGGAACCTTTGCGGGCGTTGAAGAGCACATTGCGGTACTCGGGCGGGAACATGGTGCCGGTGTAGAACATCACGCCCATGGAGGAAGCGTGGGGTCCCATCAGGGCCACGGGTTGCTCAACGCCCGCACATGCGTTTTCTTTCTTGATGTCGGGGTCAGCCACGTTGCCTTGGTGGCAATGCGGGAAGCCATAGTTGGCACCGACCTTGAGGCGGTTCATGGTGTCGTTGGGGGTGTCGTCGCCCATCCAGTCGCGACCGTGGTTGCTGAACCAGAGCTCTTTGGTGACGGGGTGCCAGTCAAAACCCACGCTGTTGCGAATGCCGGTGGCCAGGACTTCCATGCCTGTGCCATCGGCGTTGTAACGGCGAATCTGGGCATACTCGCCGCTGGGCGGTGTGCAGATGTTGCAAGGGGCGCCAAAGGGCACATAGAGTTTGCCGTCCGGGCCGAAGGCAATGAATTTCCAGTTGTGGTGCTTCTCGGTGGGCAGATTGAAACGCGCCGTGATGTCTTCGGGGGCCACATTGGGGTTCTGGTTGATGCCTTTGTAGAGCAGAACTTTGTCCACGGCCATCACAATCAGGTTGCCGTCTTTATAGGCAACGGCAGGCTGGTCGAGCTTGTCAACCAGCACGCGGGCGCTGCGCTGCCCGCCGTTGTCACTGATTTCATAGACACGGCCCAGGGGGCGTGTGCCGGCGTAGTACTTGCCATTGTCGCCACGGGCCAGCGCACGCACGCCGGGCACGCTGTCGGCCCAGACTTCAATCTTGAAGCCCTGCGGCAACTTCAGGCGACTGAGGTCGATATCGGCTGCTTTGGTGGCCGTGAGCTTGGGCGCCAGAGGGGCCAGAGTGGAATTGGACATGCTTTCGGGCATGCCTTGCTTCCAGGCGGGTTGCTGGGCCAGGGCCGCTGCGGCCAGGACGGTCACGGCCAGGGCCATGCCAGTGCGAAGGATGTGGTTCATATTTTTCTCCGAGTTTCAAGCAATGGATTGTTGACGATTTTCTATGACAGACCCGCTTTTAAAAAGCCCTGCAAAAATGGCAGGGCTTATTGAGGTCATCTTTTACAGACCGATCAACACTGACTATGAAAACATGGGCACTGCTCTAAATCCATTGAAGAAAACCCTTGTTTTTAACCAGCCAGTGTCGCCTCCTCGACATCGTGGCCTTGCCGGATGAGGTGATCGAATGCGCTGAGCGCCGCCTTGGCCCCCTCGCCCGCTGCAATCACGATTTGCTTGAACGGCACCGTGGTGGCGTCCCCAGCAGCAAACACCCCGGGCAGATTGGTCTGGCCGCGCTCGTCGATGACGATCTCGCCAGCGCGGTTCAGCTCGACCGTGCCGCGCAAGAATTCGGTGTTGGGCACCAGTCCGATTTGGACGAAGACGCCATCGAGCGCCATGTGTTGCTGCTCACCGCTTGCACGGTTAAGCCAGTTCAGGCCGTTGACTTTTTGGCCGTCTCCAGTGATCTCCAGAGTTTGAGCCTGGGTCAGGATGGTGATGTTGGGCAGGCTTTGCAACTTTCTGACCAGCACGGCATCGGCTTTGAGCTGCTCGCCGAATTCAATCAGCGTGACATGGGCCACGATGCCAGCCAAATCAATGGCCGCCTCGACGCCCGAGTTGCCGCCACCGATCACCGCCGTGCGTTTGCCTTTGAACAATGGGCCGTCGCAGTGCGGGCAATAGGCCACGCCCCGGTTGCGATATTCCTCCTCGCCGGGAACGCCTACCTGACGCCAACGCGCACCCGTGGACAGAACCAGGCTGCGGGCATGGAGGGTGGCACCGTTTTGTAACTCGACACCGATCAGTCCACTGGCGTCGGCAGGCACGATGCGGGCCACTTTCTGACGCGGCATGAGGTCCACGTCGTAGGCTTTCATGTGCGACTCCAGGGCAACGGCAAATTTGGGGCCATCGGTCGCCAGCACCGAAATGTAGTTCTCTATGCCCAGTGTGTCGTTGGTCTGGCCGCCGATGCGCTCGGCCAGCACGCCGGTGCGGATGCCTTTGCGGGCGGCATAGACGGCGGCGGCGGCACCAGCCGGACCGCCGCCTACCACCAGCATGTCATAGGGGGCACGTTCGGTCAGCTCAGCGGCCACTTGCGCATCGCTTCGGGCATCGAGTTTGGCGATGATGTCTTCGATGCTCATGCGCCCTGAGGCCAACGATGCGCCGTTGCGCCACACCATCGGCACGGCCAGGATGTGGCGACGCTGAACCTCTTCCTGATACAGCGCACCGTCGATGACCGTGGTCGTGACATTCGGGTTCACCAAGGCCATGAGTGAGAGTGCCTGCACCACATCGGGACAGTTGTGACAGCTGAGAGACATGAAGACCTCAAAGTGATGTTCGCCTTCGAGTTGGCGCACCTGCTCCAGCACCTGCGGCTCCACTTTGGGCGGATGACCCCCGGCCCAAAGCAGGGCCAGCACCAGAGAGGTGAATTCATGGCCCAGTGGCACAGCGGCAAAGCGCAATCGCGCCTCGCTGCCCTGGCGGGCCATCGAGAACGAAGGCTTGCGCTCGTCTTGACCGTCTTCACGCAGCGTGACCAGGGTGGACATGCCTGCCAAAGTGCGCAGCAACTCACGCATTTCGGATGCGCCCGCGCTCTCATCAAGGCTGGCCACCAGTTCTATGGGCAGGGTAAGGCGTTGCAAATAGGCTTGCAGTTGGGTCTTGAGGGTTTCGTTGAGCATGGGGCACCTGAGATGGGTTAGGGTGAATCGAGCGGGCGATGGCAGTGCCTGGGCGGGTTTAAATCTTGCCGATCAGGTCGAGCGAGGGGGCCAAGGTCTCGGCACCGGGCGTCCACTTGGCCGGGCAGACTTGGCCGGGGTTGGCGGCGATGTACTGGGCGGCCTGTACTTTGCGCAAAAGTTCCTTGGCGTCGCGACCGATTCCGTCATCGGTG
>JBEBAJ010000182.1:0-5312 GCA_041158965.1 Pseudomonadota bacterium
ATGACCCGTTTGTACGAAGAAGCGGCCAGGCGGGCGGCCCGACACAGCGATGAGGGCCATGCGGCGGGTCTGCCCGGCGGGGTATTGTCCGGGGCGCTGCTGACCATCAAAGACCTGTATGACGTTCAAGGCGAAGTGACCATGGCTGGCACCCGAGCCATGGCGTCACAGTCGCCAGCGACGCAGGATGCCCCCGCCGTGGCCCGCTTGCGTGCGGCCGGCGCAGTGATTTGGGGCAAGACCAATATGACCGAGTTGGCGTTCTCGGGCATAGGCATCAACCCCCACTACGGCACGCCAATCAACCCTGCGGATCGCCAGGTGAGCCGAATACCCGGTGGCTCCTCCAGCGGCGCGGCGGTCAGCGTGGCGCTGGGCTTGGCGCAGGCCGCCCTGGGGTCTGACACAGGGGGCTCGATCCGCATTCCGGCGGCCTGGTGTGGCGTGGTGGGCTTCAAATCTTCCCAATACCGGGTGCCCACCCAAGGTGCCCTGGCCTTGTCATTTAGCCTGGACACGGTGTGTGCCATGACCCGCAGCGTCATGGACGCCCGACTGGTCGATGGCGTTTTGTCAGGGCAGTGTTTGCCCAGACGGCCCCGGGGTTTGCGCAGCCTGAGGTTGGCCGTGCCGCAAAACCTGGTGCTCGATGGCCTTGATGCCACAGTCGCGCGTGCTTATGAACGGGCCTTGCGGCGTTTGGCCCAAGGTGGTGCTGAATTGGTGGAGGTGAATTGGCCCGAGTGGGGCGAGATTGCCGACATCCATGCCCCGGCGGGCTTTTCGGCCATCGAATGCTGGGCCACACATCGACACGTATTGGCTGAACGGATGGAGCAGTTGGACCCGCGTGTTGCAGGTCGTTTGCGTTTGGGGGTGGATGTCAGTGCCGCCGATTACTTGCGCATGACCCAAAGACGGGCCCAGTGGATCGTGCGGGTGCAGTCGCGCATGCTTGGTTTTGACGCCTGGATCGCCCCCACTGTGCCCGTGGTGGCACCCGAGTTGGCGCCCCTGCTGGCCAACGACGAGGCATTCATGGCCGCCAATCGATTGTCTTTGCGCAACACCTTTGTGGGCAATTTCATGGATGGCTGCTCCATCAGTTTGCCCATGCACATACAGGGCGAATTGCCCAGCGGACTGATGCTCACCGCCCCTGGGGGTGAAGACGCTGCCTTGCTCGATGCGGCCGAGGCGGTCGCGGCGGCGCTGACGACTTAATGGGGTCTGTCAACCGGCATCCATATCGATGCGTTAAGATGACCACACACCACTGAAAGGACCATCATGAAACCAAACACGCTCTTTTTGTGTCGTTCGGCTCTGATCGGTCTGACCTGTTTGGCTGCACTCTCAGCCCAAGCCAATCCGCATTGGGGTGGTGGCGGGTATCGGGGGGGTGGGGCTTATCAACACCATCACCATGGTCATCATGGTGGGCGATGGATTGCACCGGCCCTGGTGGGCGGGGTGTTGTTGGGCGCGGCCCTGACGGCACCGGCTTATTCGACAACGGTTTATTCGGCCCCGGTTTATCCCGCCTATCCAGCTTATGTGCCCTATCCGCCGCCGGTGGTGACATATACCAACCCTGTGCCACCTCAACCCGTGGGTTACTACTGCCCGACTTCAGGCCAGTTTTACCCCTATGTGGCGACTTGCAATGTGCCCTGGCGGCTGTTGTGAGCCCAGGCAGGGCAGCGAGTTTTGCAGAGCTTCCCTATAGGTTGATTTTTTCGCGCTGGCCGCTGCGTTTCGAGTACCGCACTTTTCCGCCCAGGGTCTCGACCTCGATCACGGCCTTGCGCTCGCCGTAGACCCGGTGCTTGAGCCATGCGCCTTCATCGGCCAGGGCTTGTGGCCCGCTCAGGGTCCGGTGCCAGCAACGCATTTCTGCGTCCCAGCGGTAGCCCCGCATTTTGAGCAGGTCTTTGGTTTCAAAAGGGGAATTCAGCGCATATACCCTCGATTGGGGTTGATTCAAGCTTTCCAGCAGGGTCAATAGTGCCGATTTTTGGCTTTGGGGCAGTTCCCGGCTGAGCACCTCCAACAGGGCGCGGCAATCGTTCTCTGCCCGGTGCGCCTCGTAAAAGACCCCTTGGGTGTACAAAATGTATTCGAGTTTGGCCGACCCAAACCCCTCCATCGACCAATCGATGTCGCGCAAACTGCAAGCCCAGAGCACATCTTCAAATTCAGGCCAGCGTTGTTCAACAAAAGGGCGGTCAAAGGCGGCGTTGTGCGCGATCACCACCCGCACGTCCCTCAGCCATAGACGCACCTGCTCGTCATCGATGCGCTTTCCGCGCACCATGTCGTCGGTGATGTGGTGCACGCGCGTGCTCTCGGGCGGGATGGGGCGCCCGGGGTCTTCAAGTTGGTCAAAGCTGTCAACGATCCGGAACACCTCGCCGGTTTGCGGATTGAACTCGAACAACAGCATGCCCAGCTCGATGATGCGGTCATCCTCGCTAGACAGCCCCGTGGTTTCCGTGTCCAGCACGATGCCCCGGGTGACCGGTTGACCCGAGGTTCTGGTCTGGTATTCGGTGCGAGTGGGCAGTCGGCGCAATACCTTGTAGTCGGGGTGTTGCGACAACAGTTCGGCGCATTGTTCAGGGCTCATGTGGGGGTCAGGGCGGTGCGTTTTAAGAGGGGCGGGATGCATTGTCCCATCAACATGACCATCATCGCACCGACGGCGATGACCCAGGCCGTTCCCCACAGGTTCACCCAATGGGCCGCGATCAGCACCCCCACCGATTGCCCGGTGAAGAGGGTGCCAGCAAACAGGGTCATGCAGGTGGCCCTTTGCGGCGGATGCATTTGGGTGGCCAATACTTGCAGGGTGTTGTGAAACATGAAAAAACCAAAACCAGACACCATGCTTGCCAACATGGCCGTGTGCCAGTCGGGCGACCATGCCACCCACAGGAATGGCAAGCCGAACATCAGCGTGCCGACATGCAACATGCCTGATTCACCCAAACGGCGGATGATGTGGCGGGCGACCAAGGCGTAGCCCAGGCAGCCGATGCCGAACATCGAGATGGCCAGACCGGCCAGCGACAAACTCACGCCCTGTTGCTCGTGCAAATGGGTCACGCCCATGGCCACCACGCCGAAGGCCGATGCGCCCTCCAGCAAAACCGTGCCAAGCACCACCTTTGCTCTGCCCTGCGACAAAACCGACCAGACCTTGCGCGGAAACGACATGGCGCTGGCTTGCGGGTCGGCCACTTTGGGCACCAGCTGTTGGGCTTGGGTCTGACGGCTCAGCAACATCAAGCCGACCAGCATGAAGCCCGCACCCATGATGACAAAGGCCCAGCGCCAACCGATGGTGTCGGCGCAGATGCCGCCGATGACCTGGCCGCCAAAGATGCCCATCGTCGAGCCCATGCCCAGTTTGGCCAGATAGACCTGGCGCACTTCATACCGGACGGCATCGCCCACCCAGGCCATGCCCATGGGCACGATGGCGGCGGCCGTGAAGGCCGACAACATGCGTGCCAACACCAGTTGATCGAGGCCGATGGCCAGCGCACAACCCATACAGGCCAGGCTGGAGCTGATCGTGCACCACGTGATGACACGGTACTTGCCGAATCGATCACTGAGCGGCCCGTAGATGAGTTGGGCCAAGCCATAAACCACGGCAAACCAGCCGATGACTGCGGCGGCCTGACCCAGATTCACTTCAAAATCCCGGGCCAGCACGGGCAACATGGGGTCGCACAAACGCTGGATGGTCATGCTGGCAAAGCTGGCCATCGAGAGCTGAAAAATCGTGCGTTTGAGTGACGCTTCGGCGTTGAGGGTGGCGGGGTCCTGCATGGTAGAGCCTGAATTATGCCTGTGGGTGTCTTTTCATGCGGGCTTTGGTCTGCCACTTCGGTGGCGATTGGGGTTAGGATGTATTCATGAAATACAAAAGGTATGGATGGCTTTTGATGGCGCTGGTTTGTGGTGCCGGCGCTTTGCTCAGTGTGGCTTTGACGGGCCACACTTTGGGCAACGCGCGAAACCAGCCTGCCCCGGTGAGTTCGGCCATCGGCACGGATCAAGCAGGCTCGGTCCAAGTGCTGTTTGTGGGCTTCACCCCGCCTGCCGGTGTGGCCGCGCGGGTGGTGCAGGCGATCGACAGTGCCCGAGATGAGGTTTTGGTGCAGGCCTATGGCTTTACCCATAATGCGCTCGCCCAAGCCCTGATCAGGGCCCATCAGCGCGGCGTCAAGGTGGAGGTGATGCTCGACGAGAAGAGCGAATCGACCAATCGATATGTATTGGCCCTCTTCAAAGAGGCCGGGGTCAGTTTGCGCATGGATGGGGCCCATGCGATCGCACACAACAAGGTGATGGTGATGGACGGCGAAATCGTGGTGACCGGCAGCTTCAATTTCACCAATGCGGCCGAAACCCGAAATGCGGAAAACCTGCTCATTTTGAAAGGCCAGTCACTGGCCCAAGCCTATCGGGACAACTGGTTGAGCCATTGGCGCCATGCCCGCCCCTGATGGGCAGGGGCCGGATTGAGCCCCGGGGACGGATTTAGAACGTCGCCTCTAAAGCGCCATTCAAGTCTTTCTATTGGTGCTTGCGGCCTTACAATTCTTTTCATGCTGCGCTGCAACATGTTTGTTGCCAGGTGTCGGCAAAACCCGTTAAACCGATCACTATTTTGGAGTTGAATATGAACCTGACCCCTGAACAAATTTTGGCCGCCAATAAAGCCAACCTGGAGACCCTGGTGGGCCTGACCAACAAAGCCTTTGCTGGCGTCGAGCAACTGATCGAGTTGAACCTGGCTGCTGCCAAGGCCGCCATGGCCGACACCCAAAGCCAGGCCCATGCGGCCCTGAGCGTCAAAGACGCCCAGCAGCTTTTGGCCCTGCAAGCCAGCCTGTTTCAGCCCCTGGCTGAAAAGGCCGTTAACTACAACCGCGCCTTGTACGACATTGCCACCCACACCAGCGGCAACTTCACCCAAGTGATGGAGTCCAAAGCGGCTGAGGCCCAAAAGGCTTTTCAAGACATGCTGAACGCCGCCACGGCCAACGCACCGGCCGGTTCCGAGGCGGCTGTGGCCGCTTTCAAGACGGCTGTGGCCGCTGGCAACAACGCCCTGGAATCGGTGCAAAAAGCCGTGCGCCAGGCGTCAGAGATGGCCGACGCCAATGTCAAAGCCATGGCCGCCAGCGCAACCCCTGCCAAGGGCAGCAAGCGCCGCTGATCGGGTGAGTCCGAGCAGGGACAAGGCCCTGTTCAGCCTCCATCGATTGCGCTTAGGCTTTCTCTCGACGGCTCCG
>JBEBAJ010000183.1:0-8349 GCA_041158965.1 Pseudomonadota bacterium
GGGCATCGGGCCGTCAGCGGCCGAGCACACCAGAATGGCGCCGTCCATCTGGGCGGCACCGGTGATCATGTTCTTCACGTAGTCGGCGTGGCCGGGGCAATCAACGTGCGCGTAGTGGCGGTTGGCCGTCTCGTACTCGACGTGCGCGGTGTTGATGGTGATGCCGCGGGCCTTCTCTTCGGGGGCCGCGTCGATCTGGTCATACGCCTTGGCTTCGCCGCCGAACTTGCTCGACAGGATCGTGGTGATCGCTGCGGTCAGGGTGGTTTTGCCATGGTCCACGTGGCCAATGGTGCCCACGTTGACGTGCGGTTTGGTCCGCTCAAATTTACCTTTTGCCATTTTCGACTCCGAATTGAATTCTTCCTTGAAAGAGCAATGCCCGTGTCACGGTTTAATGTCTGCATCACATCACTGGTCCCAACCCACGGGCAGATCGGGGTGTGCGATCGCAGACAGATGCTTCTGGTGTCAGCAGAGACACTGAAACTGAGCAGCGTCAGCTGCTCAGTTTCACTTGGCCCTTGCCGCGACAATCGCTTCAGCGACGTTGCGGGGGGCTTCGGCGTAGTGCTTGAATTCCATGGTGTAGGTGGCGCGACCTTGCGACATGCTGCGCAAAGTGGTCGAGTAACCAAACATCTCAGACAAGGGCACTTCGGCCTTGATCGCCTTGCCGCCGCCGGGCATGTCTTCCATGCCCTGGACCATGCCACGGCGTGAAGACAAATCGCCCATCACGTTACCGGCGTAGTCCTCGGGGGTTTCCACCTCCACGGCCATCATCGGCTCCAGAATCACGGGGCTGGCTTTTCTGGCGGCCTCTTTGAAACCAAAGATGGCGGCCATCTTGAAGGCCTGCTCAGAAGAGTCCACGTCGTGGTACGAACCAAAGGTCAACGCCACTTTCACGTCGACCACGGGGTAGCCCGCCAACACACCGCTGTTGAGCGCTTCGACCACGCCCTTTTCCACCGCAGGAATGTATTCGCGCGGCACCACACCGCCCTTGATCTCGTCGAGGAACTCAAAACCCTTACCGGCCTCATTGGGCTCCAAACGGAACACCACGTGACCGTACTGGCCCTTACCGCCCGACTGGCGCACAAACTTGCCTTCCACATCAGACACCGATTTGCGGACAGTTTCGCGGTACGCCACCTGGGGCTTGCCCACGTTGGCTTCCACGCCAAATTCGCGCTTCATGCGGTCCACAATGATTTCCAGGTGCAACTCGCCCATACCGGCAATGATGGTCTGGCCCGACTCTTCATCGGTCTTCACGCGGAACGAAGGATCTTCCGCGGCCAGGCGTTGCAGGGCAATGCCCATCTTCTCCTGGTCGGCCTTGGTCTTGGGCTCAACGGCCTGCGCAATCACAGGCTCGGGGAACACCATGCGCTCCAGCGTCACCACGCTATCGGGGTCGCACAGGGTCTCACCTGTGGTCACTTCTTTCAGGCCCACGCAAGCGGCGATGTCACCGGCGCGAATCTCTTCGATTTCTTCGCGGTTATTGGCGTGCATCTGCACAATACGGCCAATGCGTTCTTTCTTGCCCTTGACCGGGTTGTAAACGGTATCGCCCTTAGAGAGCACACCCGAGTAAACACGCACAAAGGTCAACTGGCCCACAAACGGGTCGGTCATCAACTTGAACGCCAGGGCCGAGAACTTCTCGCCGTCGTCCGCCTTGCGAGAAACCTCTTTCTCGTCCTCATCGGTACCGGCCACCGGGGGGATGTCCACCGGCGAAGGCAGGAAGTCGATCACGGCATCGAGCATGCGCTGCACGCCCTTGTTCTTGAACGCGGTGCCACACAGCATCGGCTGGATTTCCGTCGCGATGGTGCGGGTGCGAATGCCAAGTTTGATTTCCTCTTCGGTCAAGTCACCCCCTTCGAGGTACTTGTTCATCAGCTCTTCCGATGCTTCGGCCGCAGCCTCCACCATCTTCTCGCGCCACTCTTTGGCCTGCTCCAACAAATCTGCCGGAATGTCTTCGTAGTTGAACTTCATGCCTTGCGAAGCCTCATCCCAAATGATGGCCTTCATCTTCAGCAAGTCCACCACACCGGTGAAGTTTTCTTCGGCACCGATGGGAATCACGATCGGCACCGGGGTGGCCTTCAGGCGGGTCTTCATCTGGTCAACGACCTTGAAGAAGTTGGCGCCCGTGCGGTCCATCTTGTTGACAAAGGCCAAGCGCGGCACTTTGTACTTGTTGGCCTGACGCCAAACCGTCTCAGACTGAGGCTGCACGCCGCCCACCGCACAGTAAACCATGCAAGCGCCATCGAGCACGCGCATCGAGCGCTCGACTTCAATGGTGAAGTCCACGTGGCCCGGGGTGTCGATGATGTTGAAGCGGTGCTCGGGGTAGGACATGTCCATGCCCTTCCAGAAGCAGGTGGTGGCCGCCGAAGTGATCGTGATGCCACGCTCTTGCTCCTGCTCCATCCAGTCCATGGTGGCGGCACCGTCGTGCACTTCACCAATCTTGTGGTTGACGCCGGTATAAAACAGAATGCGCTCGGTCGTGGTGGTCTTGCCAGCGTCGATGTGCGCCGAAATACCAATATTGCGATAGCGCTCGATGGGTGTCTTGCGAGCCATGATGAATACCTTTAAAGATTAGAAGCGGAAGTGGCTGAAGGCTTTGTTGGCTTCGGCCATGCGGTGAACTTCGTCACGCTTTTTCATGGCACCGCCGCGCCCTTCGGACGCTTCAATCAGTTCGTTGGCCAGGCGCAAAGCCATGGACTTTTCGCTGCGCTTGCGCGCGGCTTCTTTCAGCCAGCGCATCGACAAGGCCAAACGGCGCACCGGGCGCACTTCGACGGGCACCTGATAGTTGGCGCCACCGACACGGCGAGACTTCACCTCGACCATGGGTTTGACGTTGTTGATGGCAATATTAAAGAGCTCCAGCGGGTCTTTGCCCGTCTTGGTCTCAATTTGCTCGAGGGCACCATAAATGATGCGCTCGGCCACGGCCTTCTTGCCGCCTTCCATGATCACGTTCATGAATTTGGACAGCTCGACATTGCCGTATTTCGGGTCAGGCAGGATTTCACGTTTGGGGACTTCGCGACGACGTGGCATTTTTTCACCTCATTTGCTTCAGTTGGCACCCTCTCGGGCACCGCAAGGGTCATTCCTAAACCCTTACTTACTCGACCCTTCTTCCAACAATTTCCAAGAGTTTTTAAGCCTTCTTGGGACGCTTGGCACCGTACTTCGAACGGGCCTGTTTGCGGTCTTTGACGCCTTGCAGGTCAAGCGAGCCGCGCACGATGTGATAACGCACACCGGGCAAGTCTTTGACACGACCGCCGCGCACGAGCACGACCGAGTGTTCTTGCAGGTTGTGGCCTTCACCGCCGATGTACGAAATCACCTCAAAGCCATTGGTCAGACGCACTTTGGCGACTTTACGCAAGGCCGAGTTCGGCTTCTTCGGGGTGGTGGTGTAAACGCGAGTGCAAACGCCACGACGCTGTGGCGAGTTTTGCATCGCAGGGCTCTTGGACTTGGTCTTTTCAACCTCTCGTCCTTGACGCACCAATTGATTGATGGTTGGCATTGAAAACGTCCCTAAACGTGATTAAAACGAAAACGTGAATCCCTTCGGCAAACGCCGAAAAGCCTTCTAGTGTAACACCTTTTGCGGTGTTGTTAAGGGTTTCCCTGACCTGAACGGCCAGGGCACATCGCCTGATTCAGCGCCCGCCTCACTTGATCCACAGACGGATCGCGTCCCAGGCCCGCCCAATCACCCCAGACTCATCCACAGACTCCAGAGCCAACAGGGGTTTTTCTGTAAGTAATTGCTCGCCCACATAAATTTTCAGGCGGCCCACCGGCTGTCCTTTGGCCATCGGGGCCACCAGCGGGTCGGGGCGGGCCACCTCCGAGCGCAGCTTGGCGGCCTGACCGCCCGGCACCGCCACCACCAAAGTCTCGGGCCGCCCCAACGCCACCTGATTGGCGCGCCCTTTCCACACCGGGGCCCGCAACACCGCCTGCCCCGCGTCAAACAACTTGACCGCCTCAAACGCCGTATAGCCCCAATTCAGCAACTTCTGGCTCTCCTGGGCTCTGGCGTTCTCACTGGCCGCACCCAACACAATAGAGAGCAAACGGCGCGACTTCAGCCCCGGCACCTCCCGCTGTGCGGTCGCCACCATGCAATAACCGGCGGCCTGGGTATAGCCTGTTTTCAGGCCATCGACAGAAGGGTCACGAAAGAGCAACAAATTGCGGTTCGTGTCATTGGCCGCCGGCGTACCGGGGTAGCGGTATTTTTTGAGGGCGTAATACGCCACCCGATCCGGAAAATCCTGCATCAGGCGCTGCGCCAACAGCGCCAGGTCGCGGGCGGTCGTGGTGTGGCCCGGCTCAGTCAGACCTTCCGGGTTTTTATACATCGTGCGGGTCATGCCCAAAGCCTTGGCCTGCTGGTTCATCAACTCCACAAACCGCTCCAGCGTGCCGCCCACCCCCTCGGCCAGCGCCACAGTGGCGTCATTGCCCGACTGCACAATCATGCCCTTGAGCAAATCCTCCACCGGCACATTCATCTTCGGGTCTATGAACATCCTCGAGCCAGGCATCTTCCACGCCCTCTGGCTCACCGGCAAGGTTTGCTGCAAAGTGATTTTTTGCGCACGCAAGGCATCAAACACCACATACGCGGTCATCAGCTTCGTCAGCGAAGCGGGCTCCACCGGCTCATCCGCCTGCTGCTCGGCCAACACCTGATTGGCCGAAACATCCACCAATATGTACGCGCGGGCGGCAATCTCAGGGGGGGCGGGGGTTTGGGCCCAAACAGCGCCCACAAACCAGACGCAAACACACAACCCCACCCACTTGCTGACCAAACGAATCATGATGCCCAGAGAAAAAAAGAAAAAATAAACAGGGCGCGCCATTCGCGCCGCTGCCATGCCTCTGATTATCGCCGCAGAACTTCAGGCCAACAGGTGACGCACCACCCAATTTTTCAGCGGCGTGAGCTGGCCATGAAAAAAGTGCCCCCCGCCCGGCACCACCAACACCGGCAGCCCTTGGGGCCGCGCCCAATCCATCACGCTGGCCAAAGGCACCGTGTCATCGGCCTCCCCGTGAATCACCAGAGTGCGGTCGTGCAACTCGGGCGCCATCGGCGCCACCTCAAACCGAGAGGCTGCCGTGCCCACCAACACCACCTTCTCTATCTCCCGCCCTGGGTGCAACTCGGCCAACACATGGCTGGTGACAAAGGCACCAAAAGAAAAACCCGCCAAAGCCAACGGCCCCTGCGGCGCCCACTGCTGCACCAGGGCCAGCATATCGCGCGCCTCGCCCACCCCGTCGTCATGCATCCCCTGGCTCGCCCCGACCCCCCGGAAATTAAAGCGCAACGTGGTCCAACCGCATTGCACCAACGCACGCGCCAGCGTCTGAACCACCTTGTTGTCCATCGTGCCGCCAAACAAAGGGTGCGGATGGGCCACCACCGCATGCCCGCGACTCGGGCCTTGGGGCCTATCCAACAGCGCCTCGATCAGGCCCGCCTCGCCCTTCGCGCTCAAACGCTCAGTCTGGGCATTCATCGCTTTCAACGCCCCACATCAGGCGGCGTCAGCAAACGCGTCACGACCTCGCCCTTTTGCAAATGGCGCTCCACAATCTCATCAATGTCGCTCTTGTCGACATAGGTGTACCAAGTCTCCTGCGGGTACACCACCAAAATCGGCCCCCCCGCGCAGCGGTCCAAACAACCCGCCTTATTCACCCGCACCCCGCCAGGCCCGGCCAGGCCCAACTGCTTGACCCGCGATTTGCAATGCTCAAACGCCTGCTGCGCGCCTTGCTGGGCACAACAGGCCTCAGGTGCCTCGCGCTGATTCAGGCAGAAAAACACATGATGCTTGTAGTATGAAGTGTCAGAAGTCATGGGCCCATTATCCGAGATATTCCTTCCAGGCCTACCTCGCCAAACGGCGCATCACATCCACCATCAGGGCATAAGGCCACAACCAACTCAGCCACTGCGCCAAACCATGAAAGCGGATAAATCGCCCCTGCTCCCAGGTCTGCAGGTTCTGGTCAAAATAAACATCCATCGGGGCCAAATTCACCAGAGCCGAATGCACCAGCGCCACCACCAGCAACAGCACCAGGTTCACCCGCATGCCCAAATAAACCGCCCCCAAACTGGCCAGCCCACCCAAGGCCAGCCCCACCCCCACTGGCCGGGTCAGCCAGGCCCAACCCTGCAGCGGCCCCAAGGTCAATGCGCCAGACAAACTGCTGGCCAAAAAAGCCAAGCCCATCAAACCCCACCACGCATACCAACGCGCCAGCCGCTTGGGCATCACTGAAAACGCCAGCAACAGCGGCAACATCAAACCCAGCGCCACCGCCAAAGACTGGTGGGCCGGCGTGAGGGGTTGCAACTCCACCGCCCGCATCGGCAACCACTCCAGAAATGGCGTGTTCGACAACAGCCGCGCCAAAAAACCCTCCAGCCGCTCAAACACCTGCCCCAAACCCAAAGGCAAGGCCAGCGGGCACATCAGCGCCAAAGGCCAGGTCAGCAACAAAGGCAAAGCCCCGTCCGTGTCATCCACAAACCAGCGCTGGCGCATCGCGCTATATCGCAACAAATACCCGCGTCGCTCCAACGCCTGCGCCAAACCCGCCCCCAGCCCTGCGCCCAGCGTGTTCAGCAACCAATCCGACTGCGACGGCACCCGCATCGGCAAATAACTCTGCAAACCCTCCATCAGCAACGACAACAGGCTGCCGGCCAGCCAGCCTCGCCACCAAGCCCCATGCCTGTGCCCCAGCCGCAAATAAGCCAAAGCCACCCAAAAACCCAGCGGCGCATAGCCCAGCAAATTCGCCACCAGGTCAAACGCCGACCAATAAGGCGTGCGCGGCGCCGCCAAAAAAGCCCAGGGCGCAATGTCCTGATCTCGCCACGGCCCAAACGGCGACAAACTGGCGTAAACAATCAGTGCCGCATACAACCAGGCCAAAGGGCGGGCAGAAGTGCGCGCATGGGGTGCTGACATGGCCCCGCCCGATGCTTAGCGCCGCTGGGCCCGTATGGTGACCCAGGCCAAAGCAATCAAACCGATCACCGGCAAAGTCAGGTGCAGAAAAAATTCGCCCAGATCGGCCGGCTTAATCACCACCAGGGCCACCGTGATCAGCATGATCAACACCGGCCACTCATTGAACCCCCTGTACCACAGGTGGCTGTGGCTCACAGTGCCCGCTTCCAGACGCCGCAACAGCCGCGCGCAAACATGGTGGTACCCCAAAGCCAGCACCACAAAAAACAACTTCGCATGCATCCAGGGGTTGCCCGGCCCCATCCCTATCCCATAGTACAGCCACAGCACCAGCCCCAAACCCAAGGCCGGTACCATCAAAATGTTCATGAAACGCAACAGTTTGCGCGCCATCGTCAACAAGCGCTCGCGCTCGGCCTGCGACTCAGGCGCCACCATGGCCAGGTTCACATAAATGCGGGGCAAATAAAACAAACCGGCAAACCAGCTGGTCACCAGAACAATGTGTAGGGTCTTGATCCAAAGCATGCCTCCAAGTGTAGGCCCTCACGGGCGCAACAGGCATAAAAAAAGCCCGGCTAAGCCGGGCCTGAAGACCGCTTGCCCTAAGACAGGCGATCCCCGCTCAGGGAGGTAAAGCGGGGAGGGCTTGCGCCCCCGACCGAGAATCTAACAAAGCCCCCCCGAGCCCACAACCCCGAAAAAACACCAGTGGACTCAAGCCGCTTTTGTCATCGACGCGTCAGGTTGACGATTCAGGCTGTCTGTAAAAGTAGACGGCCAAGCTTCGCTGAGGCACAATTTTCAGCATGAAACCCCTACCCACCACCTTCCCCGCCACCCGCCTGCGCCGCCTGCGCCGCGACGACTACACCCGCCGCCTGGTGCGCGAACACAACCTCAGCGTCGACGACCTCATCTACCCCGTCTTCGTCCTCGACGGCCAAAAACGCCGCGAAACCGTGGCCTCCATGCCCGGCGTCGAGCGCGTCAGCCTGGACCTCCTCCTGCCCGTGGCCGAACGCTGCGTGAAATTGGGCGTGCCCGTGCTGGCCCTCTTCCCGGTCATTGACCCCGCCTTAAAAACGCCCGATGGCCGTGAGGCCACCAACCCCAGCGGCTTGGTCCCACGCGTGGTCCGCGAACTCAAAAAACACTTTCCCGAACTGGGCGTACTCACCGATGTGGCCCTAGACCCCTTCACCAGCCACGGCCAAGACGGCCTGCTTGACGCCGACGGCTACATCATGAACGACCCCACCGTCGAGGTGCTGGTCCA
>JBEBAJ010000184.1:0-5486 GCA_041158965.1 Pseudomonadota bacterium
CTCATTGGCGGTTGTTGAGGTGGCAGGTGCAGAGAAAGTGCCAGTCATCAGTCTGGCGGGCGGGGGTGCCATTGTCAATATCGGCTCGGGTGCAGGGTATGGCAAACCCAATATGGCGGCTTACAGTGCCAGCAAGGCTGGCATCTTGGGTTTGTCGATGGCAATGGCCTATGACCATTTTCATGACCATGTGCGTGTCAATGTGGCCATACCTGGCGGGGGCGGGATCGTTTCGGGCATGAGTGTGGGGCGCATGGGTGGCGACACACAGGCCTTCGTCAAGAAGCCCGCCGTCGGTACGGTGGCGGGTCGTCCTGCCACGGGTCGAGATTTGGCCAGGGCTGTGGCGTTCTTGCTGAGCGATGAGTCCGAGGCGATCACGGGCACGGTGATCGATGTCGGGTGCTTTGCCCACCAGGGAGGGCCAATCGGTCTGAAGCCTTTTCGGGAGTCCACATGACGGAAGCTGTTGTTCAAACTGTTGTGAAACCGGGTCGCCTTGCGCGCGATGACCGGTATTTCAGCCTCAAGCGCGAGATTGAGGAATTTCTTTTCGACGAGGCCCAGTTGCTGGACGAGCGCGATTTCAAGGCTTGGATCGACACGCTGGCCGAAGATCTGCGCTATTTCATGCCGATGGAATTCAACGTCAAGTTCGGCGATCATGCCCGTGGCGAATTCACCCAGCGCCATGAGCACATGAGTTGGTTCAATGAGGGCAAGTGGACCTTGAACAAGCGCGTGGAGCAGATTCTCACGGGCGTGCATTGGGCCGAGGAGCCGCTCTCGCGTGTGTGCCGTTTGGTCAGCAATGTGCAGTTGACGGCCCTTCAAACCAGCCAAGCAGGCGAGTTGGAGGTGGATGTCAGCAGCCGGTTTCTGATCTATCAAAACCGATGTGAATACGAGCAATATTTTTTTGTGGGCGATCGGCTGGACCGCATCCGCCTGACCGCAGAGGGGTGGCGTCTGGCACGGCGAGAGATCCGGCTGCATCAAAACGTGTTGCTGGCCAAGAACCTTTCTATTTTCTTCTAGGGGCAGATGGCATACTCCATCGTTCGGACATTCAGCCCGGTCGATGGCTGGTGCTGGTCATCGGCCTGCCTTGCGGGGTGTAGCAGAATACACAGGACAGGGTCTGGAACGATAGCCGGGTGACAGGAGGTCGCGGGCTGGTAGACCGTGACAACCTGCGGATGTGTACTGACCTAGAGGTGATTCATGCAAACTGAGGCCGAATTGCGGCGGGATCTCGCCGACTGTTACCGCTTGTTTGATTGGCTGGGCTGGTCCGAGCTCATTTTCAATCACATCACAGTCCGGGTCCCCGATCGTGAAGGGTCGGCAACCGAATACCTCATCAACCCGTTCGGTTTGCACTACGCCGAGGTGACGCCCGACAACCTGGTGGCCATCGACCTCGACGGCAACCATCGCCCCGGTGAGACGGGACAGGTCAACCGGGCTGGCTTCGTGATCCATAGCGCCATTCATGCCGCTCGTGCCGATGCGCATTGCATCATGCATGTACACACCACGGCCGGCAGCGCCGTGTCTTGCAAGGAGGAGGGCTTGCGGCATGACAACTTCTACAGTGCCCTGATGTTTGGTGATGTGGCCTATCACGACTACGAAGGGGTCACTACCCGGATGGATGAGCAACCGCGTCTGGTGGCATCATTGGGGAATTCCAATCATTTGATTCTGCGTAACCACGGCTTGCTCGTGGTGGGGCCGACCATTTCGACTGCGTTCAATCGCCTCTGGACCCTGCAGCGCGCCTGCGAGATTCAGCTGGCATCGGACGCCGGGGCTGGGCCCAACCGGTCGATCCCGATGAACATCCTGAAGGATGTCCCCGCTATGCGAGTGGCGGGCAGTGGCGAGGTGCATCGGCTGATCTTTGACGCGATGTTGCGACGGGCCGGGATTCGGCGCTGACCGCTGTCGCAATTCCAGACCATTCGACCCCCTCCACAACCTAACCCTGCACACAGGCCACGGAGTTCATGGATCACTCGACCTTCATTCACCGCCTTCGCCGAGCGCACCATGGGATTCAGGCAAGCCTGTGCGCCCTGGCTTTTGCTTGCCTTGCCCCCGCCTTCGCAAACGATGATTGGCCTGCACCCGGCCGCAACGTTCGACTCATTGTGCCGTCTCCTGGGGGGTCGGGTACCGGCGACACCATCGGCCGCTTGTTCGCGGAGGAATTGTCCAAACGCCTCAAAGTACCTGTGGTGGTGGACAACAAGCCGGGTGCCAATGGCAATATCGGGGCCTCGGCCGCCGCACAGGCACCTCACGATGGCTACCACTTCCTTTTCTCCTGGGCGGGTACGCTGGCGGTCAATCAAGCCATGTACAAGCAGATGGGGTATGACAGCCAACGCGATTTCGCCCCCATTGCCCTGTTGGCCGAAGTGCCCAATATCCTGGTGGTCAACCTGGACTTGCCGGTCAAGAACCTGGCGGAATTGACCCGCTATGCCAAATCCTTTCCCGGCAAGCTGAGTTACGGCTCTACCGGCATCGGCAGCAGCATGCATCTGGCGGGTGAGTTGTACCAGCGCGAATACGCCACCGAGATGGTGCATGTGCCGTTCTCCAACCCTGGCAATGCCACGACCAATTTGATCAGCGGTGAAATTCAACTCATGTTCCAATTGGTTCCGGGTATTGCCTCGCAAATCAAGGCGGGGCGGGTGCGTGCTATCGGCGTGATGGCGCCGCAACGCTCGCCGGCGTTGCCGGACGTGCCCACGATGATCGAGCTGGGTGCGCCCCAATTGCTGTCAACTACCTGGTTTGCATTGCTGGCCCCCAAAGGGACGCCAGCCAATGTCATACAACGCGTCAACCAGGTGGTCAACGAGGCAATGGCTGATTCGGCAGTTCGCAAGCGCCTGGGTGATTTGGGGGCCACGCCCATGGGCGGCTCACCTCGACAATTGGCGGATCACCTGTCCGCAGAAATCGAGCGTTGGGGACGCATTGTGCGCGATGCCAGGATCGAGGTGAAATAAATGACGGACAAGGCCACACTGCCAGCCAGTCACGCCCCCAGCGAGCCCTTGCGACCCGGTATCGAACCTGGGCTGGCGGCCTTGGAAGCCCGTTTGGCCTGGGAGCTGGCGGCCTTGCAACTGCCCGCTGCACGTTGGACGCCCGAGCTGGCACACGAAGGTCATTTGATCGCGGATGTGGTCATCATCGGTGGGGGCATGTCAGGCCTGACACTGGGCGCTGCACTGAAGCACCGTGGCATGCAGGTCGATATCTACGACGAAGCGCCCGAAGGTTTTGAAGGGCCGTGGGCCACCACGGCCCGCATGGAGACCCTGCGATCACCCAAGCAGTTGACCGGCCCGGCGTTGGGCATCCCGTCGCTCAGTTTTCGCGCATGGTTTGAAGCCCAGTGGGGCACCGCGGCCTGGGATGCGATGGACAAGATTCCCCGTTTGCAGTGGATGGATTATTTGCGCTGGTATCGACGTGTGCTGGGGTTGGAGGTGCATAACCGACATCGCGTGACCGACATTTGGCCACAATCCAACAACTTGGTGAAGCTGCGTCTGGAAGATCCGCAAGGCGTGGCGCTGGAGCGCTGGGCTCGGCGTGTGGTGGTGGCCACGGGTCGAGCCGGTCTGGGCGGCGCCTGGGTACCTGACTGGGCACGAGAGTTGCCGCGAACACACTGGGCTCATTCGTCAGACCCCCACGACTACAGCACCCTCCAAGGACTGCGGGTCGGCGTGGTGGGGGCGGGTGCCTCTGCCATGGACAGTGCGGCCACCGCGCTGGAAGCGGGTGCTGCGCGCGTGCATTTGTTGGTTCGTCGTACCGACATTCCGCGCATCAATAAAGGCAAAGGGGCTGGCAATCCAGGTTTTATCCACGGCCATGGTCAATTGCCCGATGCCTGGAAGTGGCGCGTTCGCCATTACATCAACGTGCAACAGGTACCGCCCCCGCGGGGCAGCACACTGCGTGTATCGCAGCATGCCAATGCCCATTTCCATTTGGGGTGTGCCATTCAAGGCGCACGGCAAGAAGGGACTGCCTTGCAGGTCAGTACATCGGTCGGACCGATCGAACTGGACTTCCTCATCTTTGCCACTGGATTTGTGGTGAACTGGGCCGAGCGCCCGATGTTGCGTCATATTGCTGCGCATGTGCGCACCTGGGGCGATCGATGGCAAGTCGAACCTGGTCAGGAGGATGCCGAACTCGAGGCTTGCCCCGATTTGGGAGGTCACTTTGAGTTCCAAGTCAAAGCCGGGCATGACTGCCCGGGCTTGGATCGGATTCACTGCTTCAACTACCCGGCAGCCTTGTCATTGGGGGTGATCACCGGCGATATTCCTGCGATCAGCGAAGGGGCACTGCGATTGGCCACCACATTGGCAGGCTTGCTGTGGGCTGAAGACATCGAACACCATTTCGAGCGCATGCAGGCCTATGCTGAGCCTGAGGTGTATGGTGATGAATGGGTGGCTGTGCCCTTGCCATAGCGCAGGCGGGGGAGATAGGTCAGAAAACTGTCTGCCGGCGAGGTGTTACGACCCCGTGGCGCGCAAGGAAGGCAAGCCAATGCCTGACGCATCGAAGCCGCCATCCACGGCGAGCAATTGACCATTCACATAGGACGCGGCGGGGCTGCACAGGAAGCCGATGCAAGCCGCAATTTCCTCCAGTGTGCCGTAGCGGTTCAGCGGAATCGCATCGTGGTAGTCCTTGCGAATGGCGGGACTGTGCACCTGCCTGGCCATCTCGGTCTCGACCGGGCCGGGCGCAATGGCGTTCACACGAATGCCGTCTTGGCCGTATTCCACAGCCTGTTGTTTGGTCAGATGCGCCACCGCGGCCTTGCTCGTGCCGTAGGCCACGCGCAAGGTGCTGGCACGCAGACCGGAGATCGATGCGATGTTCACGATGGCACCGCCGCCGCTTTGTTTCATCAGGGGGACGAACGCCTGGGAGCACAGAAAAACGCCATCCAGGTTGGTGCTCATGACGTAGCGCCACTCCTCAAACGTGGTTTGCCCGATGGGTTTGAACACGGCCACGCCTGCATTGTTGACCAGTGCATCGACGCGGCCAAACTGCTGAGCCAGGGCGGCCACCGCGGCCTCGACCTGGGCCGGATCGGACACATCGCACACCACATCCCGTGCAGTGCTGGGGTCTGAGAAGGCACTGGCGCTGGCCTTCAGGGCGGCCTCATGGTTGTCGAGCCTTGCCACGCGGTAGCCGTGGTCGAGAAACCACTGGGCGCTGGCCAGTCCAATGCCGCGGGCAGAAAGTTCGAGTGCACCGGGCACAGCGGCAAGGCGTGCGGTGACTGTACAACAACGGTACTCATGAGAACAAATAAGTAATGTATTGACGTATTTATGAAATCCCTCTGAGGTCGAGCTCTGATGAGCCAGGGCGGCCACCGCGGCCTCGACCTGGGCCGGATCGGACACATCGCACACCAC
>JBEBAJ010000185.1:0-5298 GCA_041158965.1 Pseudomonadota bacterium
CATCTGGGCGTACTGACCCTTCCCTTGTCCAACCCCCATCCGCCTCACCGAGTCGCACCGCCTGAGGCGCTGGAGATCGTGTTGCTCAATGCCCGCCGATCCCAGGCGGCGGTCGAGGCCCCGGCCAAAGCCCAAGCCTTGGCCCAGGCCACCTGGGCTGGGGGAGGGGACGCCGAGCGTGGCCGAGCCCGAACCGTGCGCCCCCAGCAAAGCTCAGGCCGTGGCCCTCATGCCTTGCAAACCATGACAGAGCAATTGCGTGAACTCGAACAACAACAAGAGGCTCTGCTGAGCCAAATCAAACGCATGCCCACCCCTGTGCCAGCCGCCGCGCAACAGGCCTTGGCAGAAATTGAACGCCGCATACAGGAGGAAAACGCCCGCCCCAGAAAACGCTTCATGGGCCCCTCAACCCGTGAAGTGGTGTATGCCGAATACTATGACGGGCTGCGCCGCAAAATTGAAGCACAAGGCACCCGCCACTTCCCCACCCATCAGGGCAAACGGCTGTATGGCGCCCTCACCCTGATCCTGACCGTCGATGTCACCGGTCGAATGGTCTCCACCGAGGTGGCCCAAGGCTCTGGTCTGCCCGAACTGGATCGCCGCGCACGAGCCATCGCCAACAGTGCCGCCCCCTTCGGCGAATTCCTCCCCGCCATGAAACGCCAAGTCGACCAACTGGCCTGGGTGGTGCGTTTCACTTTCAGCGCTGAAGACGGCCTGCAAACCCAGTGGTTCGAACCTGGCCGGGAAGGCCGCTAACGCCCCCGCCCCATGCCAGCCCAAAGATCATCTGTATGGCGCATCTTCAAGATGTGGCTTTTCATGGTTCTGATGATGTGCGTCGGCTTGCAAGTTTTCTTTGCCCTGAAAGTCGTCACCATGGTCTGGGTCGCGCCAGAGTCCACGGCTTTTCAACGCAGCGAATGGGCTCGTTTGTCTCGCACGGCAAAGACGCCTCGCTGGCAGCAAGAATGGGTCGAGCTAAGCCGCATCTCGACTCACCTTCAACGCGCTGTCATCGTCTCTGAAGATGATCTGTTCCTGCAACACAATGGCTTTCAATGGGAAGCGCTCGAAAAAGCCTGGCAACGCAATGAGCGCGCCACGGCCCAGGCACAACGACAAGGCCGCGCACCACGACTGGTCGGGGCCTCGACGATCACCCAACAACTGGCCAAAAATCTTTTTTTATCTGGTGAGCGCAACTGGCCACGCAAAGGCCAAGAGCTGATTTTGACTTTCATGCTCGAAGGCATGCTGAGCAAACGCCGCATTCTGGAAATTTACCTCAACCATGTCGAATGGGGGCAAGGCGTTTTTGGTGCGCAGGCTGCGGCCCGGCACTACTTCGGCAAAAACGCCGCCGATTTGAACGAATGGGAAGCCGCTCGCCTGGCCGTCATGCTGCCCAGGCCCAAGTGGTTTGAAAAGAATCCACAGTCGCCTTATTGGGCCGACCGCTCAGAGGTGATTTTGTCACGCATGGCCGGCGTCAAAACCCCCTGATCTGACAACACTTCCAACAAAACCGAGTCCACATCCTGTCGCCAGTCCGGCCAGGGCCATCCAAACGCATTTGACCAGCGGGTACAGTTCAGCCGAGAATTTTTGGGGCGTGGGGCTGGTGTCGGGAACTCATGGCTGCCAATGGCAAGCACCTGGTTTGCCGCCACCCGCAAAGGCACACCCCACTGTGCAGCCCGGGCCAGCACATGGCAGGCATAACCGTGCCAATGGGTTTCACCCCGGCCCGTCAGGTGATACAGGCCCCACATCTGGCCGTGCGGGTCGGCCAAGGCCAAGGCACAGGCGCGCAAACTTTGCTGTGCCAGTCCGAGGGCCGAGGTCGGCACGCCCCACTGATCGGCCACCACCCGCAAAGACTCCCGCTCCTGGGCCAAGCGCAACATCGTTTTCATGAAATTGCCACCATGTCGGCCATACACCCAGCTGGTGCGGATGACCAAGTGCCGTTCACTCAAAGATTGAACCGCCTTTTCCCCTTCCCATTTGGTGCGGCCATAAACGCTCACTGGTGAGGCCGGATCTGTCTCCGTGTAGGGTCGATCGGATGAACCGTCAAACACATAATCGGTCGAGAAATGAACGAGGGGCACACGCCTGGTCCCGGCATATTCAGCCAACGTGCGCACCGATTCGGCATTCACCTTGGCCGCCAACTCGGGCTCAGACTCCGCGCGGTCGACTGCCGTATAAGCAGCGGCATTGAAGATCAGGTCAGGCTGCCGGCGTTGCAAAGCCGATGCGACGGCTTCAGGGTGTGCCAAATCAAATGCATGGCGATCGGCCCAAATCCACTGGCCGGCGAGCCCTTTTCCCCAACCCTGCCCAACCGCCTCCTGGAAAGCCATGCCCAACTGCCCCGTCGCGCCCAGCACGAGGGCGGTGCGTTGGGTCCAGTCTTCAGCCATATTGCTGCGTCACCCACTGTCGGTAGGTGCCGCTGGTGACATCGCGCACCCAATCCGAGTGGTCTAAAAACCATCGCACCGTCTTGCGGATGCCGGTCTCAAAGCTTTCCTGGGGTCGCCAATCCAATTCACGCTCAATCTTGCGTGCATCGATGGCGTAGCGGCGGTCATGCCCGGGCCGATCGGTGACGAAGGTGATTTGCCGGGCATAAGACTGGCCATCTGCGCGCGGACTCATCTCATCGAGGGCCGCACACAAGGTGCGCACCACTTCCAGATTGGTTTTTTCATTCCAGCCCCCGATGTTATAGGTCTGCCCCGGTTGCCCAGCCTGCAAAACACGCCATATGGCGCGGCAGTGGTCTTCGACATACAGCCAGTCACGCACTTGCTGGCCGTCACCATAAATGGGCAAAGGTTCGCCCTGTAAAGCCCGGTGTATCACCAGAGGGATCAACTTCTCGGGGAAGTGATAGGGGCCATAGTTGTTCGAGCAATGGGTCGTCAGCACCGGCAATCCATAGGTGTGGTGCCAAGCCCTCGCCAAATGGTCCGCCGCCGCCTTGGTGGCCGAATAGGGGCTATTGGGCTCAAACCGGTTGGACTCGGAGAACGGGGGCGCATCGGGTGTCAGACTGCCATACACCTCGTCGGTACTGACTTGCAAAAATCGAAACGCTTGCGGGCCACACCCTTGTGCATAAGCACGGGCACACTGCAGCAAATTGAAAGTGCCCGAGACATTGGTGTGCAAAAAATCACCTGGCCCATGGATGGATCGATCCACATGTGACTCAGCGGCAAAGTGCACCAGTGCCTGTGGCCGATGCTCGGCCAACAAATCAGCGACCAGATCGGCGTCGGCGATGTCGCCGCGCACAAACACATGGCGCGGGTCATCTCGCAACGAGGACAAATTGCCCAGGTTACCTGCGTAGGTGAGTTTGTCCAGATTGACCAGCTTCAGGTCGGCATATTGACCCAAAATCGTATGAACGAAATTACTACCAATAAAGCCTGCCCCGCCGGTGACCAGCACGCAACGGGGGGTGAAAGGATCGCTCAAGAAAACCGCCTGTGGATCAATCGGCAGATTGCAATTCGGGGGCCGGGGTTTCCCCAAGCACCGTGGCGCGCACCATGTCGCGCAACAGCTTCTTCTCCTGGAAGCTGAGGGTGCGATCGAGCGCTTTGCGAACCTGCAACAGCATTTGTCGGTCTACCTCTTGGGGGATGCCCCGGCTGACTTGCAGCTCCTCGCGCAGATCTTCACGCAAATCTTCGGGCTCTTCGGCCCACCATGCCTGCACCACCTCGGTCAGAATGGGGCGTATGGCGTCTATGTCTTCCACATGCGCCTGGCGAGCCAGTCCCTTGCCAAAACGAGGCTGAGTCAAGTCACGCATCGCATGCTCGTTGAGCAACAAGCGAGAGTCGGCTTGCGCCAAGAGGTCGGCCCAATCCGGGTCGTCTTTGCGCAATTGTTCCAGGTTGCGCGACGCCTCATCGGCCAAAATATGCACAGCAACACCGTGCAATTGCGCATCGTCTATGAGTGAGACCAAGCTTTGGTCGTCACTGGCCAAAATGATGTGGCGAAACGCCTTGCGCTCGGCCAGTGTTTTGAGGTCTGCCGCCAAAGCCGCACGTGCCGAGGCGCCACCGTCGCTCTCGCGCGAAGCCACCATGCGTTGAATCAAGCCTTGAGGCAATGCATCGTCATGGACATCCGAATACCAATAAACCCGCTGCACCTCGGCCAGCACGCTCACCTGTTCCAGCACCCCTGACAACACAGGAGCCAGTGCGAACCGATGGACAGGATCTGATTCAGGGGTCAGCCCCAAGAGCCAGGTCAGGTACTTGTGATCGATCAGGGCCACGCAGTTTTGCGTCGCGGGTTCGCGACGCAGATGGTGAGTCATCTCTCTTTTCATCATGAGGTAGTGCAAAAAAATTAAAAAATAGTTGGAATATGCATCCAACCAGAACATTCTAACATTGAGGCTCAGGCTTTGAGTTGGGCCAACCTCTCCTGCACCTGGGCCACTTGCTCATCGGTGCGCCCAAAGCGCCGCACCCTTTGCCCGAACCAATGCAGTGCATTTTGCAAGTGTGCGGCATTGAAATCAGGCCAAAGGACATCGGTGAAATACATCTCGGTATAGGCCATCTGCCAAAGCAGAAAATTGCTGACCCTGGCCTCACCCCCGGTGCGTATCAATAAATCGGGCTCGGGCAGCCCGGCGGTGCTCAAATAAGCCCCCAAATCGCCCACTTGTAACTCGTTCAGGCCCGACGCGGGGTGGGCTAGTTGCCAAGCCTGAACCGCTTGCAAAATATCCCACTGACCCCCGTAATTCAGCGCCACCGTCAGGTGAAAACGCTCATTGCCCCGGGTGCTTGATTCGACATGGGCGATCCATTCGCACAACTCGGGCGCCAAAGCGGTTCGGTCACCAATCACTCGCAAGCGCACACCGCCCTCTTGCATGTCACGCAACTCTTTTTGCAGATATTGCATGAACAAATCCATCAGCTTGCGCACCTCATCTGGCGGTCGACGCCAATTCTCGGTGCTGAAGGCAAAAAGCGTCAGGTGCGTGACCCCCGCCGCCATACAGGCCTGCACCACTTTACGCGCCGTGGCAGCCCCTTTCACATGGCCAACGGTACGTGGCAACATGCGCTTTTTGGCCCAACGGCCATTGCCGTCCATGATGATGGCAATATGTCGTAAATCGCTCATAATTCTTTAGGTAAGCTCTGCAAAACTCGCTGCGTGCAAGTTTCGCCCAAAATCGGGATGCCATGCAAGGCGGATTTCGAAGCAGATATCGGGATATCTCTGCAAGAAATC
>JBEBAJ010000186.1:0-5287 GCA_041158965.1 Pseudomonadota bacterium
GTTCGAAGACCCCACGGCCGTGACGCGCCGCTCGCAAGAGCCGACCAACCAGCAAACACCGGTCATCAAGGGCGTGCTGCCGGATGCCCCGGCCCCCATTGTCGAGCCCAAGCCTGCCCCTTCTGCGGCACCTGCGCCCACCGCTGCGGCGGCCCCAACCACGCAGCCGGCCAGTGGCGGCTTCTTTGGCTGGCTCAAGGGCCTGTTCGGTGGCGGCCAAGCCGAGGCCCCCAAGGTCGAAGCACCTGCCGCAAAACCAGCCACGGGCAACAGCAACAGCAACGGCAACGGCAACAAAGACGACAAGCGCGACGGTCGCGGCAATCGCCGTGGTGGTCGCCGTGGCGAGCGTGGCGGTGAACGCGGCGAAGGTCGTGGCGAGCGCGGTGAAGGCCGCACCGATCGTTCCGCTGATGGTCGCACTGAGCGTGCGCCCCGAGGCGAGCGAAATGGTGAGCGTGGGGATCGTGGTGAACGTGGCCAACGCCCGGCACGCGAAGGGCAAGAGCGTCGCCAAGGCGAAGCCCAGCTCGCGTTGGCCGAGGGGAATGCCGAGGGCATGACTGAAGGCACCCCGCAGCAAGCCAGCGGCCAAGACTCACGGCGTGAGCGCGGCGAAGGCCGTCGTGAACGCGGTGAAGGCCGCCGCGAGCGAGCCCCGCGTGGCGAGCGCCCAGCCCGCGAAGCAGCGGCCGCCGATACGGGCATGAACCCCGTTTCTGAAAACGCCATGAGCGAAGCCACCACCAGCCCGATGGCGGATGGGGCCGCCACTGGCGATGCTCCCGAAGGCGAACGCCGCGAGCGTCGTTCGCGGGACCGTTATGGTCGCGACCGTCGGGGCGACCGCCCGGGGCGCGAGAACACACAGGGCATTGAAGGCGCTGTGGATGCCCCCGCCGATATCGCCACCATGCGGACGGTCACCCCCGGAATTTCCTCCCCGGCGTTGGCACCCGCCGCGGCCGCTTCGGGCCCCGCCGCCCGCGCGCCGCTGCCCAAGGTTCAGCCCTTCGAGTTGCCTGTGACTTCGCTGCAAGCTGTGGCCCAGGCCGCACAAATGGAGTGGGTGCAATCTGACCCGACCCGAGTGGCCGAGGTGCAAGCCGCCATCGCCGCCGAGCCCAAGCCAGTGCATGTGCCACGCGAGCGCCCGCCGCTGGTGATGCTGGACGAAGGACCGCTGATTTTGGTGGAAACGCGCAAAGACCTGAGCCAGATGGCCATGCCGTTTGAGCCATAAGCTGATGGCTGCATGAATTGGGGTCTGACCCCAATTAATGGTTGCTTTTTGGCCACAGGGCAGAGTGAGGTCTAACCCCACTTTCTGCGGTTCAGAGGACTTTTTTGATGTCGGCCAGGAATTGGCCGACCTTGGCGCCTTCCTGGCCGGCCGGGGCGTCTTCCAGGATTTGGATGATGCGGCTGCCGATGACGACGGCATCGGCCACACGGCCCACGGTCTGGGCGGTGGCGGCGTCGCGGATGCCAAAGCCGACGCCGACCGGGATTTTGACGTGCTGGCGGATGCGCGGGAGCATGGCCTCGACGGCGCCGGTGTCAAGGTGCCCGGCACCGGTGACGCCCTTGAGCGACACATAGTAAACGTAGCCCGAGGCCACACGCGCCACCTGCGCCATGCGCTGGTCGGTGCTGGTGGGGGCCAACAAGAAAATCAGGTCCATGTGATGCTCGCGCAAGGTGCGGGCAAAGTCTTCGCACTCTTCGGGCGGATAGTCGACGATCAACACGCCGTCGACGCCAGCGGCAGCGGCATCGCGCACAAAGGCATGGGCGCCATGGCGCAAGTCGTAACACTCGACCGGGTTGGCGTAGCCCATGAGCACCACAGGGGTCTGGCTGTCGCCCTGGCGGAATTGACGCACCATCTCCAGCACTTCGGCGGTGCCGATGCCCAGGCGCAGCGCGGCTTCGCCCGCCTTTTGAATGACGGGGCCGTCGGCCATGGGGTCGCTGAAGGGCACTCCCAATTCGATGATGTCGGCCCCGGCCTGCACCATGGCATGCATGAGGTCGGGGGTGACGCCCTGGCGGGGAAAGCCGGCCATGATGTAGGGGATGAGGGCTTTGCGGCCCTGGGCCTGCAACTTTTGGAGGGTGGGTTCGATGCGGCTCATGGCTGAATCCGGATGGGTTGCTCTGTGCCGCCTTTGACCGATTGGCCACGGCAGCTGGGGCGACAGTAAAAGTCAGCATTGCTGAGGTCGGCGACGGTGCCGATGTCTTTGTCGCCACGGCCGGAGAGGTTGACCAGAATGGATTGTTCGGGTTTCATGGTGGCGGCCAGTTTCATGGCATAGGCCACGGCATGGCTGGACTCCAGTGCCGGGATGATGCCCTCGGTGCGGCACAAGTAATGAAAGGCCTGCAAGGCTTCGGCGTCGGTGATGCCCACGTATTCGGCGCGGCCTATGTCTTTGAGGTAGGCGTGCTCGGGGCCGACGCCCGGGTAGTCGAGGCCGGCGCTGACGCTGTGGGTTTCAGTGATCTGGCCGTTGGCGTCTTGCAAGATGTAAGTGCGGTTGCCGTGCAATACGCCTGGTGCGCCGCGCTGCAATGAGGCCGAGTGCTTTCCGCTCTCAAGGCCTTCGCCTGCGGCTTCCACACCGATGAGGCGCGTGGCCGGGTAACCGATGTAGGGATAAAAAATGCCCATGGCGTTGCTGCCCCCGCCCACGCAGGCGATGACGGCATCGGGTTGGCGACCATGGTTCATGCCGGGCATTTGCTCGATGCACTCTTCGCCAATCACGCTTTGGAAATCACGCACCATCATCGGGTAGGGGTGGGGTCCGGCCACGGTGCCGATGATGTAGAAGGTGTTCTCGACGTTGGTCACCCAATCGCGCAGGGCTTCGTTGAGCGCATCTTTGAGGGTGCGGCTGCCGCTTTCGACCGGCACCACGGTGGCGCCCAGCAATTTCATGCGGTAGACATTGGGGCTTTGGCGTTTGACGTCTTCGCTGCCCATGTAGACCACGCATTCGAGGCCATAGCGGGCACAGATGGTGGCGGTGGCCACACCATGCTGACCAGCCCCCGTCTCGGCAATGACGCGGGGCTTGCCCATGCGCCGCGCCAGCATGGCCTGACCGATGGTGTTGTTGATTTTGTGCGCGCCGGTGTGATTCAGGTCTTCGCGCTTGAGGTATATCTGCGCGCCGCCCATTTCACGGCTCATGCGGGCAGCGTGGTAGATGGGCGAGGGGCGACCGACAAAATGGGCCAATTCGTATTTGAACTCACGCACAAACTCGGGGTCGGCGCGGTATTTTTCGTAGGCTTCGTTCAACTCCTGAATGGCATAGGTCAGGGTCTCGCTGACAAAAGATCCGCCATAGGGGCCAAAGTGGCCGTGGGCGTCGGGTTGCTGGTATGTGCTCATGCCTTCGGCTTTATAAAAACCCGTGCGCTGGCGCACGAGGGGGGGGTGAGAGGGATCAGGCCTGGCGGACGGCCTGGATGAACGCCTGTATTTTTTGCGGGTCTTTGATGCCTTTGGCGGCTTCGACGCCAGAGCTGACATCAACCGACAGCGACAAGCCTCGCCCACGCAGGGCGCGCAGGCCATCGGCCACGTTTGCAGGTGTGAGTCCACCAGACAAAACGAGGTGACAGTTGACGCTTGGAGGCAGCTGTGACCAATTGAAGGTTTGCCCGCCCCCGCCATAACCCGGCACCAAGGTGTCGAGCAGCAGGGCATGGGCCGTTGAGTGATCCTGGGCGTATTTTACGAGGTCAAAAGAGGCCGTGTCATCGCGCGGGATACGGGCGGCCCTGAGGTATGGCCGCCCGGTGCGTCGGGCCAATTCGGCACAAAACCCCGGGGTTTCGTCGCCATGGAACTGCAGCCAGGCACCAGGCACCTGTTGGGCCGCCTGGGTCACGGCGTCGGCGTCGGCATTGACAAAGAGCAGCACAGGCACGACGAAAGCCGGCAGACGCCGGGCCAGCTCGGCGGCACGCCCGGGGGTGACGGCGCGCGGGCTGTCGGGGTACAGCACGAAGCCAAGCGCCTGCGCGCCCAAGCGGACGGCGGCGTCGACGTCGGCCTCGCGGGTCAGGCCGCAGATCTTGACGGGCACAAAATTCTGGCTCATGGCAGTGCATCATACCCAGGGACATGCTCGGGCAAGCCCCAGTCGGGTGCGTAGCGCGGGCCCAGGAAGTACAGGCCATCGGGCGCAAAAGTGGGGGCGGCGGCATCGCGGTCGCGGGCGGCCAGCACCTGCGTCATCCAGTCGGGGGGCTGCAAGCCCTGCCCGATGAGCACCAGACAGCCCATGATGTTGCGAATCATGTGGTGCAAAAAGGCGTTGCCTTCAAAGTCAAATCGCCAATAGGCCCCACGGCGGCTGATGTCGATGCGGTGCAGGGTCTTGACCGGAGACAGGGCCTGGCAGGCCGAGGCCCGAAAAGAGGTGAAATCGTGTTCGCCCAGCAGAAGCCCTGCGGCCTGTCGCATGGCCTGTGCGTCGAGCGGCCTGAACACCCAGCCCACTCGACCAGCCTCAAGGCTGGGGCGCACGGGGGATTCGAGCAAGACGTAAGCGTATCGGCGCGAGAGCGCGCTGGCGCGGGCATGAAAGGTGTCGGGCACACCACGCGCCCATTGCACGGCAATGTCGCGTGGCAAGAAGCTGTTGGTGCCGCGCACCCATGAAAACTCGTCGCGCTGCACGGGGGTGTCGATGTGCACGACCTGCATCAGGCCATGCACCCCCGCATCGGTGCGCCCGGCGCACAAGGTGGCCACGGCTTGGTCGGCAAAGGTCGAGAGAGCCGATTCCAGATGGTCTTGCACGGTGTTGCCGTCGGGCTGGCTTTGCCATCCGTTATAGGGCGTGCCGTGATAACTGACCCCCAGTGCGATGCGCATGGTGCTCAGTGGCGCTCGTTGAGCCACTGCCCGGCCCGATGCGACCATTCGGGGTCAGACTGTGCTTCCAACTCTTGGGCCAAGACCCGGGCGGTGCGACTCAGGCCACGCGCCCAGAGCAGCTGCACCAGCGCCCAGCGTATGGCCAGCGGGTCTGTCGGCATGGCCTCAGCGTCGGTCTGGGTGGTCTGAGTGGGCGGTGTGGACAGGTCGAGCGAAATGCCCGCCATGGGGTTGGCGGGGCTGGCCCCGTCGGGTACGGCGTTGGTAGCGCGAGCGGCGGCGGCACGCGGCATGGGCGTGGGGGGCTGTTGCAGGCCGTCTGACAGCGGGGGCAAGGTGTGGGCTGCCGGCAAGTCGAGGTCAAAGTCAACCTTTAGAGGCAAG
>JBEBAJ010000187.1:0-5266 GCA_041158965.1 Pseudomonadota bacterium
CGAGGCCGTGATCTCTCGGTTCAGGCGGTGTTTGCGTTCCTCGCGTTGGCGACGGTCGCGAAATTCAGTAGCGATGGTGACTATCCTTGTTCAAAAAAATGGCTTACTCAAGCAAGCAACAACACGCCGACGCATGGACTCGACCCAAGACAGAAGAATGATCAACGCTTGTGGGCGATGTCGTCTGAGAGCCTTTCGATAAAGGCAGCTACAGGCATGACCCCCAGGTCTTGATTGCCCCGGGCACGCACAGCGACGGCACCATCCGCTTTTTCTTTCTCGCCCACGACGAGGATGAAAGGCGGCTTTTGCAACGAATGCTCTCGTATTTTATACGTGATTTTCTCATTGCGCAGGTCTAAATCGACCCTAAATCCTTGATTTTTCAGTAAATTGGCCACATTTTGGGCATATTCGGCCTGTCCTTCACTGATATTGAGCACCGAAACCTGCACCGGGGCCAGCCAGGCGGGCAAGGCCCCGGCATGCTGCTCGACCAAAATACCGATGAAACGCTCGAGGCTGCCAACGATGGCGCGATGCAAAATGACGGGCCGCTGGCGAGTGCCGTCCTCGGCCACGTATTCGGCGTCAAGGCGCTCAGAGAGGTTGAAATCGACCTGAATGGTGCCGCACTGCCACTCCCGCCCTAGCGCATCCTTCAGCGTGTACTCGATCTTGGGGCCGTAAAAAGCGCCATCGCCTTCAGAGATGACGAAATCAGCGCCAGACGAGCGCAGACTGTCCATGAGGGCTTTTTCAGCTTTGTCCCACAGCTCGTCCGAGCCGATGCGGGCCGCCGGTCTGGTCGAGACCTTGTACAAAATCTGGGTGAAGCCAAAATCGGCATAAACCTTTTTGAGCACCTGGGTGAAGGTGTCGCATTCAGGCAGTATTTGGTCTTCGGTGCAAAAGATGTGTCCGTCATCCTGCGTGAAACCGCGCACCCGCATGATGCCGTGCAGTCCGCCGGATGGCTCGTTGCGGTGACACTGCCCGAACTCGCCGTAACGCAGGGGCAGGTCGCGATAGCTCTTGATGCCTTGCTTGAAAATCAGGATGTGCCCGGGGCAGTTCATGGGCTTGAGGGCGTAGTCGCGCTTCTCACTCTCGGTGGTGAACATGTTCTCGCGGTACTTGTCCCAGTGCCCGGTTTTCTCCCACAGGTTTTTATCGATGATCTGCGGCCCCTTGACTTCCAGATAACCGTGGTCGCGGTAGATCTGTCTCATGTACTGCTCTACCATCTGCCACAGGGTCCAGCCCTTGGGATGCCAGAACACCAGGCCAGGCGCATGGTCATCGATGTGAAACAAATCGAGTTCTCGGCCCAGCTTGCGATGGTCGCGCTTTTCGGCCTCTTCCAGCATGGTGAGGTGTTGCTGCAAATCTTACTTGCTGGCCCAGGCGGTGCCATAGACGCGCTGCAACATTTCGTTCTTGCTGTCGCCACGCCAGTAGGCGCCGGCCACCTTCATGAGCTTGAAATGCTTGAGCTTGCCGGTGCTGGGCACGTGCGGGCCCCGGCAGAGGTCTTCAAACCCGCCCTCGCGGTACAAGCTGACATCTTCCCCGGCTGGAATGCTGGCGATGATTTCGGCCTTGTAGTGCTCGCCCAGGCCTTTGAAATGCTGCACCGCCTCGTCGCGCGGCAGCACGCGACGGGTGACGGGTTCGTCTTTGGCGGCCAGTTCAGCCATGCGCCGCTCGATTTTTTGCAAATCATCGGGCGTGAATGGGCGGCTGTAGGAAAAGTCGTAATAAAAGCCATGCTCAATCACCGGGCCTATGGTGACCTGAGCCTCGGGGAACAACTCTTTGACGGCATAAGCCAGCAAATGGGCGGTCGAGTGCCGGATGAGTTCAAGCCCTTCGGCGTCTTTTCCGGTGACGATGGAGAGTGCAGCGTCTTGGGTGATGGGGTGGCTGGTATCGACCAGTTTGCCGTCGACCTTGCCGGCCAAGGCGGCTTTGGCCAAGCCGCTGCCTATGCTGGCAGCCACTTCGGCCACCGTGACCGGGCCAGGGAATTGTCTTTGCGAACCGTCGGGGAGAGTGATTTGAACCATAACCTTCCATTTTCGCAGAAATTGGGGCGGTTCATGCCCGGTCTGCCCCAGAAACCCGCACTTGGGCTCAATCCATTCGGGCACCCGAGCGGGCCACCACGTCGGCCCAACGCGGCAATTCCTGGGTCAGGAATTGTCGAAAGTCCTCCGGGCCCAGATAAGCGGGGTCGGCACCCTGCTCCATCATGCGACGGCGTATGTCAGGCTGGGAGAGCACAGTTTTGAAGGCCTGTCCCCACACATCCAAAGCAGCCTTGGGTGTGCCAGCCGGTGCCAGAAAACCATAGAAGCCGACCACCACAAAGTCTTTCCACCCCGACTCCGCCACCGTAGGAATATCGGGCAGCGCCGGGCTGCGCTCGCGGCTGGTGACTGCCAATACCCGTACCTTGCCCTGACGGTGATAGTTGGCGGCCTGGGGAACGCTCTCGGCCATGAATTGCACCTGGCCCGCCATGAGATCGGTAAAGGCCGGTGCGCTGCCCCGGTAGGGTATGTGCACCATGTATAAACCAGTGGCAGTCTTGAACATTTCAGGCACCAGATGGCTGATCCCTCCGTTGCCGGCAGAGCCATAGTTGATTTGCCCTGGCCGGGCTCGCACATGCTCGACCCACTCTTTCAGACTATGGACTGGCAGCTGCGGGTTGACCAGCAAAGCCAGCGGCTGCATGGCGGTGCGAGCCACCGGCACAAAATCTTTCAGGGTGCCATAAGGCAATTTGGCATACAGGGCGGGGTTGATCACCATCACCCCGGTGTTGGCCAGCATGAGTGTGTGGCCGTCGGAGGGGGCGCGCATGACTTCCTGGGCACCCACTGTGCCACCGGCACCGGCCTTGTAATCGATCAGCACCGGTTGACCCAGCACCTGTTGCAGGCGATCGGCCAACAACCTCGCGTGCTGGTCAAGGGGACCCCCGGCCGGGAAACCGATCACGATGCGAACTGGCTTGTCCGGGAACGCCAATGCGCCGCGCATGGGCATCAGCGCGACCAGACACAGCCCCCAGAGAGACAAAAAAAGACGCAAAGACAGTTTCATGACAGGAAAATGGAAGCGGACCCGATTAAGATAATGAAGTTCCATTTCATCATATGAGAGAGACATTTGCATGGCTGCTGATCAATCCAAAATCATCTACACATTGACCGATGAAGCCCCGGCGCTGGCGACCGCTGCGTTTTTGCCCGTGATTCAAAAATTTGCGGAACCCGCCGGCATCACAGTCGAGACCAGTGACATCTCGGTGGCGGCTCGCATTCTGGGCGAGTTCCCCGAAGCGCTGAGCCCCGAACAAAGGGTGCCCAACAACCTGAACATTCTGGGTCAGCTGACCCTCAAGCCCGAGGCCAATATCATCAAGCTGCCCAACATCAGCGCCACAGTGGCACAGCTGACTGCCGCGATCAAAGAGTTGCAAAGCAAAGGGTACAAAATCCCCGATTACCCCGAGAACCCCCAGACCGAAGAAGAGAAGTCAATCCGGGCACGCTATGCGCGCTGCACCGGGTCGGCGGTCAACCCCGTCTTGCGTGAAGGCAATTCAGACCGTCGTGCCCCCAGAGCCGTGAAGGAATACGCCCGCAAGAACCCGCACAGCATGGGGGAGTGGAGCCAGGCTTCGCGCACCCATGTGTCACACATGCACAGCGGTGACTTCTACCATGGCGAAAAATCCATGACCCTTGATCGCGCCCGTGAAGTGAAGATGGAACTCATCACCAAGAGCGGCAAGTCTATTGTGCTCAAGCCCAAGGTGGCACTGTTGGCCGGGGAAGTCGTTGACAGCATGTTCATGTCAAAAAAGGCGCTGCTCGATTTTTACGAAAAAGAAATCGAAGACGCGCACAAAACCGGCGTGATGTTCTCACTGCACGTCAAAGCCACCATGATGAAGGTGTCGCACCCCATCGTATTTGGCCACTGCGTGCGGATTTTTTACAGAGAAGCTTTTGAAAAACACGCCAAGCTGTTTAACGAATTGGGCATCAACGTCAACAACGGCATGGTCGATCTGTACAACAAGATCGCCAAATTGCCCGAGTCACAGCGCGAAGAGATCATGCGCGACATTCATGCATGCCATGAAAAGCGCCCCGAATTGGCCATGGTCGATTCGGCCAAAGGCATCACCAACTTCCACTCGCCCAATGATGTGATCGTCGACGCATCCATGCCCGCCATGATCCGCCAGGGCGGCAAAATGTGGGGGGCCGATGGCCGTCTGAAAGAGGTCAAGGCCGTGATTCCCGAGTCGACCTTTGCCCGCATCTACCAGGAGATCATCAACTTCTGCAAATGGCATGGCAACTTTGACCCGCGCACCATGGGCACCGTGCCCAACGTGGGCCTGATGGCCCAGCAGGCCGAAGAATATGGCTCGCACGACAAGACGTTTGAAATCCCCGAAGATGGCGTGGCCAACATCACCGATTTGGCCACGGGCGAAGTCTTGCTGAGCCAACACGTTGAAGTGGGCGACATCTGGCGCATGTGCCAGGTCAAAGACGCACCCATTCGCGACTGGGTGAAACTGGCAGTGACCCGCGCCCGCAACTCGGGCATGCCTGCCGTGTTCTGGCTCGACCCCTATCGCCCGCATGAAAATGAATTGATCAAGAAGGTCCAAAAGTACCTGAAAGAGCACGACACGCAGGGTTTGGATATTCAGATCATGAGTCAGGTGCGTGCCATGCGCTACACGCTTGAACGCGTGGTGCGCGGCATGGACACCATCTCGGTCACGGGAAACATCTTGCGCGACTACCTGACCGATTTGTTCCCGATCATGGAACTGGGCACATCGGCCAAGATGCTGTCCATCGTGCCGCTCATGGCAGGTGGCGGCATGTATGAGACTGGCGCGGGCGGCTCTGCACCGAAGCATGTGCAACAACTGGTTGAAGAAAACCACCTGCGTTGGGATTCCTTGGGTGAGTTTCTGGCCCTGGCCGTGTCGCTGGAAGACCTGGGTCTGAAAAACGGCAACCAAAAAGCCAAAATCCTGGCCACCACGCTGGATGCCGCCACTGGCCATTTGCTTGACCACCGCAAAGGGCCTTCGGCAAAAACGGGCGAGATCGACAACCGCGGCAGTCAGTTTTATCTGGCCATGTACTGGGCACAGGAATTGGCGGCTCAAAATGACGACGCCGATCTGAAAAAGCACTTTGCCCCATTGGCCAAGTACCTG
>JBEBAJ010000188.1:0-9564 GCA_041158965.1 Pseudomonadota bacterium
TGGGCAACCCGCGCCGTTTGCCCAGCATGACCGGCTACGGCCTTGAAATCGAGGGCCACCTGGCTCAGGAGTGACCCCCATGTTTCAACCCACCCATGCACCCACCACCCTGAACGGCAAAGGTTTGCGCATCGGTATCGTGCAGGCCCGCTTCAACGAAGACATCACCCAGGCCCTGCTGAGCGCCTGCACGGCAGAGTTGGCCGCCATGGGGGTGTCTGACGAGGACATTGTGCATGTGACGGTGCCCGGTGCGCTGGAAGTGCCGCTGGCCCTGCAAGCGTTGGCGCAGCAGGAAGAACCGCCGTTTCAGGCGCTGATCGCGCTGGGCTGCATCATTCGTGGTGAAACCTATCATTTTGAGCTGGTCGCCAACGAATCGGGGGCCGGGGTGACGCGCGTGGGCCTGGACTTTCATGTCCCCATCGCCAATGCCATCCTGACCACCGAAAACACCGCCCAGGCGGTGGCCCGGCAACACGACAAGGGGCGCGACGCGGCCCGCGTGGCGGTTGAGATGGCTCGGCTGCTGGAGTCGCAGGCATGACCGAAGCCGTCACCCGTCGAGAAGGCCGTAAACCGGTGCGCAACGCCCGCAGCCGCTCGCGCGAGTTTGCCCTGCAAGGCCTGTATCAGGTGCTGGTGGGCCAACAAGCCATCGCCCAGATCGACGCCTTCACCCAGGGGCTGACGGGTTTTCATAAAGCCGATTCGGTCCACTACGACGCCCTCTTGCGCGGCTGCGCCGAGCAATCTGCCGAGCTCGATGCGCTGATCGTGCCGCAACTCGACCGCCCTCTGGCCGAAATCTCGCCCATCGAGCGGGCCATCATGTGGCTGGGTGCTTACGAGCTGAAGCATTGCCTCGAAGTGCCTTGGCGCGTCACCCTGAACGAGTGCATCGAACTGGCCAAGCAGTTTGGCGGCACCGACGGCCACAAATACGTCAATGCGGTGTTGCATGCCTTGGCCATACAACTTCGACCGCAAGAAACGGGCACCACCCTCAGCCCACAGTGACGCCAGCCATGCGCATCGCCCAGCGAGCCCAACGGATCGAGCCGTTTCATGTGATGGAAGTGGCCAAGGCCGCAGCAGACATGGCGCGCCAGCAAGCCAGCGACGCGCCTGCCATGCTGTACTTGAACATCGGCGAGCCCGATTTCACGGCCCCGCCCAGCGTGGTCGAAGCGGCCCAAAAGGCGCTGCACGACGGTCGCACCCAATACCTGCCCGCGTTGGGCCTGCACGCCCTGCGCGAGCGCTTGAGCGGCTGGTATGCGCAACGCTTCGGGGTGGAGGTGCCGGCCAGGCGCATCGTGATCACTGCCGGGGCCTCGGCGGCCCTGCAACTGGCTTGTTTGGCCCTGATTGAGGCCGGTGACGAAGTGCTGATGCCCGACCCCAGCTACCCATGCAACCGGCAATTTGTCAGCGCCGCCGAAGGGCGGGCCGTGCTGTTGCCCTGCGGGGCCACGCAACGCTACCAGCTGGGCATGGAGCAGGTGCGCCAACACTGGACCCCGGCCACGCGCGGGGTCATGCTGGCCTCGCCATCGAACCCGACCGGCACTTCCATCGCCCCCGATGAAATGGCCCGCATCCACGACTGGGTCAGCCAGCGGGGCGGCGTCACTTTGGTCGATGAAATCTATTTGGGTCTGAGCTTTGATGCCACCTATGGCCAAACCGCCCTGGCGATCGACGATCAAGTCATCAGCATCAACAGCTTTTCCAAATATTTCAATATGACCGGATGGCGGCTGGGCTGGCTGGTGGTACCCGACGCCCTGGTGCCCGTGATCGAGCGTCTGGCGCAAAACTTGTTCATTTGTGCCAGTGCCATTGCCCAGCACGCCGCATTGGCCTGTTTTGAAGCAGACAGCCTGGCCCTGTACGAGCAACGACGTGCCGAGTTCAAGGCCAGGCGCGACTTCTTTGTGCCTGCCTTGCAAGAGTGCGGCCTGAGTGTGCCGGTCATGCCCGACGGGGCCTTTTACGCCTGGGCCGATTGCACAGCACTGTGCCAACGGCTGGGTGTGCCCGGCAGTTGGGAGTTGGCCTTCGAGTTGATGCGACGGGTGGGCGTGGCCGCCACGCCGGGTCGCGACTTTGGCAGCCATCAGACCGAGCAACACATCCGGTTTTCCACCGCCAACTCGATGGCCCAGCTCAGAGACGCCGCCGCACGCTTGCGGCGGCTGTGGGAGGGCGCATGAGTTTTGATTGGCAGGTGCGCGTTTATTGGGAAGACACCGATGCCGGCGGGATCGTGTTCTATGCCAATTACCTGAAATTTTTTGAGCGCGCGCGCACCGAATGGCTGCGCCACCTCGGGGTGGAGCAGCACCGCCTGCGGCAAGAAACCGGCGGCATGTTCGTGGTCAGCGAGACCCAGGTGAAGTACCATCGTCCAGCCGTGCTGGATGATGTGTTGCGTGTGACGGCCCGCTTGTCGCAAGCCGGTCGGGCCAGCCTGCTGATCGCACAACAAGCCTGGCGTGAAGATGTATTGCTGTGCGAAGGGCAGATCCGCATCGGTTGGGTGAACGCCCAGCGCATGCAACCCGAGCGCATTCCCTCTACCATTTTGGAACGATTGACATGAGCCAAGACCTCGACATCATTAACCTATTCCTCCATGCCAGTTGGGTGGTCAAGATCGTGGTGCTGTTGTTGCTCGGCGTTTCGGTCGCGAGTTGGGCCGCCATCTTTCGCAAGATTTTTTCGCTGAAGAAGGTCCATGCCCTCAATGACGAATTCGAGCGTGATTTCTGGTCGGGCAAGACGCTCAATGAACTGTTTGCCGCCGCCACTCAAAACGCCAAGCTGGCCGGCCCGATGGAGCGCATTTTTGCCAGCGGGATGCGGGAAAACCAAAAACTGAAGGAGCGCCGCATCACCGACCCCCAATCGCTGATGGAAGGCGCACGCCGTGCCATGCGGGCCAGCTTCCAGCGCGAGATGGACGCCATCGAATCTAACCTTTCGCTGCTGGCCTCCGTCGGCTCGGTCTCGCCTTATGTGGGTCTGTTTGGCACGGTCTGGGGCATCATGCACGCGTTCACCGGACTGGCCGATATGCAGCAGGTGACCTTGGGCAAGGTGGCCCCAGGCATCGCCGAAGCCCTGGTGGCCACAGCCATCGGCCTGTTTGCCGCCATTCCTGCAGTGCTGGCCTATAACCGGTTCTCGCGCGACATCGACCGGGTCTCGATCAAGCTGGAAACCTTCATCGAAGAGTTCTCCAACATCCTGCAACGCAATCTGGCGGTGCAGTCCAATTCAGGCCACTGAAGGAGACACCCATGGCCGCCATCACCCAACGCAGCGGACGACGTCGCCGCGCCATGAACGACATCAATATGGTGCCGTTCATTGATGTGATGCTGGTGTTGTTGATCATCTTCATGGTGACTGCACCGCTGATCACCCCCAGCGTGATCGACATCCCCAGCGTCGGCAAGGCCAGCGCCGCGCCGGATCGGGTCATCACCATTGAAATTGGCAAAGACCGCCAAATCGTCATCCGCTCGCGCACCACCGGCAGCAAAGGCACCGACACGGTGAGTCAGGCCACCACCGAGAACGTGGCCCAGCAGGCGCTGCAACTGCAAGGCGGCGACAGCAACACCCCCGTGATCATCAGCGCCGACCGGACCATCGCTTATGAAACTGTGGTCCAGGTCATGGACCGCCTGCAACGCGCCGGGGTTCAGCGTGTGGGCCTGTCGGTCAAGCTCGATTCATAAGCCGTCTATTGAACGCATGACGCCCTCGCCTCATCTGGACTTCGCCCCACCGCCCCCCCCGGGAGGTGCGCGCGCCCTGATTCTGGCCTTGGTGATCCATGCCTTGTTGCTGCTGGCCCTGACCTGGGGCGTGAGCTGGCAAAACGACCCCAGTGTCGGGGTCGAGGCCGAACTCTGGTCGGCCATTCCGCAAATGGCCGCACCCAAGGGGGAGACCCTGACCCCCGAACCCAGGCCTGAGCCCAAACCGGAACCCAAACCCGAGCCTAAGCCAGAACCCAAGCCTGCACCCAAACCGGCGGCCAAGCCGCCACCGAGCAAAGATGCCGATTTGGCCATCGAGAAGAAAAAGAAAGCCGAGAAGGAAAAAGAAGACAAGCTCAAAGCACAGGAAGAAGCGCGTAAAAAGGTCGAACAAGACAAGAAGGAAAAGTTGCAAAAAGAAAAAGAGAAAGAGAAGGAAAAGCAACGCGAAAAGGCCGAACAAGACAAACGCGACAAGGCCGACGAGAAAAAACGCGAAGACCAGCGCCAGGAGAACATCCGACGCGCCATGGGCTTGGCCGAGGCCAGCGGCCCGGCGCACAGCACCGGTCAGGCCAAGCAAAGCTCGGGCCCTTCGGCCAGCTATGCGGGCAAAGTGCGCGGCGCCATCTTGCCCAACATCACCTTTCCGCCGCTTGACGCCATCAAGGGCAACCCCGAGGCTGAGGTGGAAGTGATGTGTGCCCCCAGCGGCACGGTGATGGGCGTGAAGCTGGTGCGCAAAAGCGGCTGGGAGCGTTGGGATGAAGCGGTGCAAAACGCGATCTGGAAAACCGCCACCCTGCCGCGCGACACCGATGGCCGCGTTCCATGCCCGATGCTGATCACTTTCCGGCCCCTGGATCAGTTGCGATGACCCCTATGGGTGCCGGGCCAGGTCCCGCTCTGCGTGCCGCAGTTGCCAAGCCCCGATCACCGCGCATGCGGCCACCGGGATGGCCACCCAAAAGACCGCCGCCAAGCCCAGGCGCTCGCTGAGCAAACCGCCGCCCAAGGCACCCAAAATGCCCGTGGCGCCATAGCCCACGACGGAATACAGCGCCTGGCCGCGCCCGCGCAAGCGCGCTGGAAAATGCCGCGATAACCAGGCGATGCATACGCTGTGATGGATGGCAAAGGTGATGGTGTGCAAGACCTGCGCCAAGGCCAAGACCCAAAGATACTCGGCCCCGGCCGCCATCAGGGTCATGCGCAGCACCAGCACCAAGGCGGCAAGGAAGACCCAACTCGACAGGTTGAGCTTGTGCAGCCATCGGCCCTGGGTAAGAAAACCCAATACCTCCACCCCCACCGACAAGGCCCATAGCGCGCCGATCATGGCCTTGGAGTAACCTAGGCTGTCGAGGTACAAGGAATAAAAGGAATAAATGGCGATGTGCGCCAGCACATGGAAAAACAGGGTGATGAAAAACCACCGGTTGTGCGGGCGCTTGAGCTCGGTGAGGATAGACGCCTGGAAACCACCAGCCTGCGGCAAACACGGTGAGCAAGAAACCCAGCGAGCCCCAAAGCCGGATTCGACCATAGCGGCGTGCATCCAAAGACCCGCCCTGGCTGACCAAATGCGCCATGGCCGCTTCGGACATGGGCATCATCGAGCTGGTGTGGGTGAACATGAGCAAGAGCACCACGGCCAGCCACCACAAGCTGCCCTGATGGGCCAGGCCCAGGGAGCACAGCAACGCGATGCCGGCACTGGTGCGCAGCAAGAGAACCCGCTGGCCGGTGCGGTCGCTCAGCCAGCCCCAGGCATAAGGGGAATACAGACGGGTGAAGGCCTGCATCGACATCAGCAGGCCTATGATGCCCACGCCGTAACCCAAGTCCTTGAGCCAGAGTGACAAATACGGGTTGAAAAAACCGATGTGGGCGAAATAACTGGCCGACATGGCGGCAAACGGCACCCACATCCGACGGGTCACCGGGTGGCCGGTGGTCGGCTCAGGCGTCATAGGCTCAACCCTGGTCCGGGCATTGGGCGGCGATGGGCGTGAAGGGGAAAGCCACGTCACCGCACTGGGCGCGATGCTGCAAGACATGGTCCATCACCACCAGGGCCAGCAAGGCCTCGGCGATGGGTGTGGCCCGGATGCCGACGCAAGGGTCGTGGCGCCCTTTGGTCACGACCTCGGTGGCCTGGCCTTGTGCATCGATGCTGGGTCGCGGGGTGAGGATGGAGCTGGTCGGCTTGATGGCGATGCTCACCTCAAGGTCTTGCCCGGTGCTGATGCCGCCCAAGACGCCCCCGGCGCGGTTGCCAACAAAGCCCCGGGGGGTGAGCGCATCGCCATGCACGCTACCGCGCTGCGACACACTGGCAAAGCCGGCACCGATCTCGACCCCTTTGACGGCGTTCAGCCCCATCATGGCGTAAGCGATGTCGGCGTCGAGTTTGTCAAACAGGGGCTGGCCCAGGCCCACGGGCATGCCCTGGGCGACGACCCTGATGCGGGCCCCGCACGAGTCGCCTGACTTGCGCAGTGCGTCCATGTACTGCTCTAAATGGGCCACATCGGCGACGGGGGCAAAAAACGGGTTGTGCGGCACATGCGACCAGCTTTCGAAGGGGATCTCGATCTCGCCCAACTGGGTCATGCAGCCCATGAAGCGCACACCCCGGTGTTCGAGCAGCCATTTTTTGGCGACGGCTCCGGCGGCCACCGTGGGGGCGGTCAGGCGGGCGGAAGACCGGCCCCCGCCGCGCGGGTCGCGCAGGCCGTATTTCTGGGTATAGGTGTAATCGGCATGGCCGGGGCGGAAGGTGTCGAGCAAATTGCCGTAGTCTTTGCTGCGCTGGTCGGTGTTTTGGATGAGCAAGGCGATGGGCGTGCCGGTGGTTTTGCCCTGATAAACCCCGGAGAGGATTTGCACCTGGTCGGCCTCGTTGCGTTGGGTGACGTGGCGGCTGGTGCCGGGGCGACGCCGATCCAGCTCGGGCTGGATATCGGCCTGCGACAAGCTCAGGCCAGGGGGGCAGCCGTCGATCACGCAACCGATCGCCGGACCGTGTGACTCGCCAAAGTTGGTGACGGCAAAGCTTTTGCCCAGGGTATTTCCGCTCATGGGCCCATTATCCAACATGCCGTGGCTCGGGCGGTGAGCCCGCCCTGCCATCGGGCCAGGGCGTCGCCAGGCTCAGGCCTTGGACTTGAGCAATTGGGACATCAGCATGCGCACCGTGCGGCGGTGGGGGGCAGGCAACTGACGCCAGTGGTTCAATAAGGTCAGTTCATCCTGGCTCAGGGGTGGCTCGGACGGCCCCGACTCGTGCAACTCGGTCATCTGCCCGTAGCGCAGCCAGGACGCGCTGACTTGCAGCAGGCGCGCCAGCCAGATCAGTTTTTCCTGTGTCGGGATGGATTGCGCATGCAACCATTTGCGACAGCTGCTGGGGTGTATCTGCTCGGACGCCCGCAAATGCAAATTGAGCTCGTGGGCCAGGGCGGAGGGGCTGGGCTGTCGGCCAGTGCGCTGCAACTCCTCACGCAGACGGCGGGAAAACTCTGCTCTTTGCGCGTCTTTGGATAAAGGTCTTGGGGAGGGCACAACCTGAAAGATAGTGGCGAAGTTCGCGACTTTCTGTCATGATAGACTTCGTTACCAAAAGTCACGATGACCGCACTGAATGCCCATGCCCTTCCGCGCCCTTGGTTGGCGTGCCCGACTTCGGCCCTGGGCGTGGAGGCCTATTGGCAGGCCAAACAGAGGGCGCGCGCTGAAGGCCTGGGCTGGACTTGGTGGCTGCGCCCGCCGGGCACCGAGCCCCCCTGGGATGAGTTGAGCCTTAACGGGCGTTGGCGCGGTTTGGTGTTGTTTGAAGGCGGGCGAGACACGGCGCACTTGCTGGAGAAAGCGCGGCAACACCAAGTGACGGTTTGGATGTGGCCCGGGGTGAATCAGGCCAGCACGCTGGAGCTTTCTTAGCCCGCCTTGGGCTCTTGACCTTCTGGCCAGTCTCTGATGTAGGCCTTGAGCATCTGATTTTCGAAATTCTGGCTGTCGACCACGGCCTTGGCCACGTCGTAGAAACTGATCACCCCCAAAATATCGCCCTGGTCCACCACCGGCATGTAGCGGGCATGGCGCTCTAGCATCATGCGGCGCACTTCATCGAGGTCGGTCTCGGGCGTGCACACCAAGGGGTCTTGCACCATGGCCGAACCCACCTTGGCCTGCCCCAGGCTGCCCCCCTGTCGGCCCAGCTCTTGAATGACTTCGCGAAAGGTCAGCATGCCCACCAAGCGGCCCTGATCAAGCACCACCAATGAACCGATGTCGTGGCTGGACATCAGGCGCACGGCATCAAACAACGCTTGCTCGGGTTGGGCACTGTGGATGGCATGGCCTTTGATGCGCAGAATGTCGCTGACTTTCATGGTGACTCCTCCTTTGGGGGGTGGGTGGTTCACAATATAGCCTATGGAAGCTCCGCAAAACCCCATGCGTCGTTTCATCCCAAACTCGGGCGCCTTGCTTCGTTGGACTTCTTGCAGATATCTTCGGATATCTGCTTCGAAATCCGCCTTGCATGGCATCCCGATTTTGGGCGAAACTTGCACGCAACGAGTTTTGCAGAGCTTCCCTAGGAAACTTTCGCCAAGGATACGCCCATGTCAGGTTACGCCGATCCGCATTTCGATACCCTGGCCCTGCACGCCGGGGCCAGCCCCGACCCGAGCACCGGTGCCCGGGCGGTACCCATTCATTTGACGACCTCGTTTGTGTTTGAATCGAGCGACCATGCGGCTTCGCTGTTCAACCTGGAGCGGGCCGGGCATGTCTACAGCCGCATCAGCAACCCCACCAACGCGGTGCTGGAGCAGCGGGTGGCGGCATTGGAGGGGGGCATAGGCGCCATTGCCACTGCCAGCGGCCAGGCGGCTTTGCATTTGGCGGTGGCGACCCTGATGGGGGCCGGTGCTCACATCGTTGCCTCGACCGCGCTGTATGGCGGCTCGCAAAATCTGTTGCACTACACGCTGCGGCGGTTCGGGATTGAAACCACTTTTGTCAAACCCGGCGACATCGACGGTTGGCGATCTGCCATCCAGCCCAACACGCGCTTGCTGTTTGGCGAAACGGTGGGCAACCCGGGTCTGGATGTGCTGGATATTCCGACTGTGGCCGAAATCGCGCATGCGGCACGGGTGCCGCTGCTGGTGGACTCGACCCTGACTTCGCCCTATTTGGTTCAGCCGCTCTCGCTGGGGGCAGATCTGGTGTATCACTCGGCCACCAAATTTTTGAGCGGCCACGGCACGGTGATCGGTGGCGTACTGGTCGATGGGGGGAGTTTTGACTGGGAGGCTTCGGGGCGTTTTCCAGAGCTCTCGCAACCCTACGACGGCTTTCATGACATGGTCTTCAGCGAGGAGTCGACGGTGGGTGCGTTTTTGTTGCGGGCCCGCCGCGAGGGGCTGCGTGACTTTGGCGCGTGCATGAGCCCGCACACCTCCTGGCTGATCTTGCAAGGCATCGAGACCCTGCCGCTGCGCATGGAACGCCATATGGCCAACACCGAAAAAGTGGTGCAGTTTCTGGCCGCCCAGCCCGGCGTGGCGCGGGTGGGTCACCCCTTGCTGGAGAGCCACGCCTCACACCAACTGGCCAAGCGACTGCTGCGCTTTGGCCCGCGCGGGGCCGGATCGGTGTTCAGCTTTGACCTGGCGGGCAGCCGGACACAAGGCCGTGCCTTCATCGAGGCGTTGAAGATTTTCAGCCACCTGGCCAATGTGGGCGACTGCCGATCGTTGGTGATACACCCGGC
>JBEBAJ010000189.1:0-5249 GCA_041158965.1 Pseudomonadota bacterium
CGCATTGCCAACGACACCATCTATGGCTTGGGCGGTGGCGTCTGGAGCCAGGACGAAGAACACGCCGTGCGCGTGGCGCGTCGCATCCGCACCGGACAGGTGGACATCAATGGCGCCCCCTTCAATGCCAATGCCCCTTTTGGGGGTTACAAACAGTCAGGCCATGGCCGTGAAAATGGCAAGTACGGCCTGGATGAGTTTTTGGAATACAAGGCGCTGCAGTTCAAGCCGGCTGACAAGTAAGCCCTTGGGGATGACCAGGCGGTCGTCCCCTTAAATTTTTTCAGCGCTTTGCGGGCGATGCCCCGTCTGAAAATCGTTCAGGCCTGACACATCACGCCCGCGCAAGAGCCACAAGGGGCGGGTGGCAAAGCTCACAGGCACGCCGGTTTTGCCATCGACGGGCTTGAGGCTGCGGTCAAAGTGCGAACTGGCCGGCATATAGCGCAGCGCCACCCCCGTGCGCCGTTGCTTGGAAGTGTTGGCTTGGGCCCCATGGATCATGTAGACGTCGTGCATGGACATCTGCCCCGGTTCAAGCTCAATGTCGGCGGCCTGAGACTCATCAAAGGTGCCATCCATCATGCGCTGTTGCAAAGTGAGGTCGTCACGGTCTTCGTGCAGATGGGGGTGCAAGACCTGATTGCGGTGGGAGCCCGGGATCACCCGCAGGCAGCCGTTGTCTCGCGTGCTGGGCTCGAGAGCCACCCACACTGTGCAGGTGGCAAGGGGGCGGATGGGCCAATAGTGGCCATCCTGGTGCCAAGGCGTTTCGTATCCTTCTTGCGGTGGTTTGCAAAACACATGGCAACCCCAGAGGACGATGTCCGAGCCGATGAGGTCTTCGACCATGTCGACGATGGGCGGGTGCATGGCCAACTCAAGAAATTTTCGGCTGCCCCTGACCCCTTCCCGGTTATCGCCTTCAATGTGCGCACTGACCAGCTTTTCCGGCCTTACACCTGGGTTGTCTTGGATGAGCCGGTTGAGCGCGTCTTGGAGTTCTGACACCAGCCCGGCCTCCAGCCGATAGGGGGGCACCAGCCATCCGGCCTGACGGTAGTTCGCGACCTGACGGGCGTCCAGCCGATGGGGGGTAGCTGTCATTTTCAGATCCTTTGACCGGTTTGTCCGTCAAAGAGGTGGATTTTGTCGATGGCCATGCCCAAGTAAACCGTGTCGTCGGGCTTGACATTGGGGCGGCCATGGGTCACCACGGTCATGCTTTGTTCACCGACTTGAACCAGCAATTCGGTTTCGGCCCCGGTGGGTTCAATCACCACGACCTTGGCGGCGACGCCTTGTGCCACCAGTTCAAGGTCTGTGGGTCGCACGCCGTAATGCACGGTTTGGCCAAGGCGTTCGGTGGCCGATGCGGGCAAAGGCCAGAGCTGGCCCAAGGCCCGCAGGCCCCCGGGCTCGACCACGCCTTGAACCAGATTCATGGCAGGCGAGCCGATGAATTGGGCCACAAAAAGGTTGCCGGGGCGGTCAAACAATTCGAGCGGAGTGCCGATTTGCTCAATGATGCCGTCGTGCATGACCACGATGCGATCGGCCATGGTCATGGCTTCAATTTGGTCATGGGTGACGTAGACGGTGGTGGTTTTCAGGCGCTGGTGCAGGGCCTTGATTTCGGCGCGCATGGCCACGCGCAATTTGGCGTCGAGGTTGGACAAGGGCTCGTCGAACAGAAACACCTTGGGGTCGCGCACGATGGCGCGGCCCATGGCCACGCGTTGCCGCTGACCGCCGGACAGTTCGCGCGGATAGCGGTCGAGCAGGGCTTCGAGGTTCAGGATGCGGGCCGCATGGTCGACGCGCTGGCCGATGGTGGCCGGGCTTTCTTTCCGGAGTTTCAAAGAAAACCCCATGTTGTCGCGCACAGTCATGTGCGGGTAGAGCGCATAGCTCTGGAACACCATGGCGATGTCGCGGTCCTTTGATTCGAGGTCGTTGATGACTTGATCATCGATGCGAATTTCGCCACCGCTGATTTCTTCCAATCCGGCCAGCATGCGCAATAGGGTTGATTTGCCGCATCCCGATGGGCCGACCAATACGACGAATTCGCCCGATTTGATGTCAAAACTGATGCCGTGGATGACCTTGACCTTCTGGCCATACACTTTTTCAATGTGATGAAACGAGACGGATGACATGCACGAACCTTTCAGCTTTTGACGGCACCGGCGGTCAACCCGGACACCATATAGCGTTTGAATGCGTAATAGATCGCTGCCGGGGGCAGGGCGTAGATGAGGCCGGTGGCCATGAGCAACTCCCAGGGGGAGTCATCGGCCTGTAAAAAATTGCCCAGCGCCACCGCCAGGGTCAGGTTCTCGTCGCGCGACAAGAGCAAAAATGCATAAAGGTATTCGTTCCAGGCCAGCAGCAAGGCGTAGGTGCCCACCGCCACCAGGGAAGGCATCATCAGGGGCAAATACACCAGCCTGAACAGCTGCAAAGGGCTGGCCCCGTCGATGCGTGCTGCCTCGTCGAGTTCATATGGCAGCTTGTCGCTGGCCTGTTTGAGCACCCAGATGCAGTAGGGCGAGGCGATGGTCACCATGGCCAGAATCAGCGCCCACTGGTTGTTGAGCAAGCCATACAGGCCCATGGTTTTATACATGGGCACCGCCAAAAAGGCGGCTGGTATGAAATAGGTGAACAGGGCCATGTTCATCACCGTGCGCCCTGATTTCAGTCGCAAGCGACTGATGGAGAAGGCGGCACAGGTAGAGACAAACAAAGTCAGGGCGCCGACCGCCACGGCGATCAAGACCGAATTCCAGATCTGGTCCCAAAAATGATTCAGATAAAAATGCTTTTTGCCAAAAGCAATTTCAAAGTTTTGCAAGGTGGGATGATCGGGCCAGAGTTTGCCTGAAGTGCCTTCGTCTTTGGGGGAAAAGGCGAATAAGGCCAGGTGGTAGATGGGCAGCAGGGTCCAGATCAGGACGGGGATCCCGATGAGCCACAGTTTGGCCTCGCGAGTGACGGCTTGCATTTTCATTTGGAGAGCCGTTTCATCATGAAATAAACCAGTGGCAATACCAGGGGCAAGGCCACCACGATCGAGGCCATGGCCAGGTCGACCTGATCCAGCCTGAGGTAGCGGATGCCCAAAGTCGCCAGCACATGGGTCAGGTCAGCCGGCCCCCCACCTGTGAGCAAATAGACGCTGTTGAAGTCGCCCAAGGTCCAGATGGCCGACAAGATGGTGGAGGTCAAATACAGGCTGCGCATCGAGGGCCAGGTGATGTATTTGAATTTTTGCCAACGCGTGGCGCCATCGACCGAAGCGGCCTCGTACTGTTCGATGGGTATGGCCAGACGGCCAGCCATCAGGATCAGGGTCCAAAAAGGCAAGGATTTCCAGATGTGCATCAACATCGAAAAGCTCAGGCCCAAGGTGGGGTCATTGAGCCAGTTCGGGCCATCGAGGCCTGTGAGCCTAAAGATGGTGCTGTTGATCACTCCCCACTCGGGGTTCAGCATGAAGCGCACCGACAAGATGGTGGGAATGGAAGGGACAGCCCAGGGCAGAATAAAAATCACCGACAGAATTTTGATCCACCAACGGTCGTGGATGAAAAATCCGGACAAAGCCAATGCCACCATCATTTTCAGGTTGATGGCCACGGCCAGAAAAATCAGGGTATTGATCAGGGTTCGGAAAAAAATCGGGTCGGCCAGCAAGGCCTCGTAGCTGGCCGGGTGGCGTGCCAACCACAAGCCGTAGAACACAGGATATAGGACAAAGACCAGAAAAATGAACAAATAGGGCACCACCATGAGGCGGGCCCAAAACACCCAAGGGGATAGGGCAGAGCTGCGCGGAGCGGCAATGGCGGGGTTCATGTGCAATAGAAAGAGCGTGCGGTCGGCACGCCCTGGTCATGATGAAGAAGGGGGAGGCGGGTGTTGAGCCTCCCCCACGGTTGAGCCATCAGTTGCCGGCCACTTCCTTGATGCGGGCGATCATTTCATCGACAGCCTTGTCAAGGGGCACCTTTTCGTTGAGGTGCCTGTTCATGGCCTTGGCCCAGACGTTTTCATTGTTGATCACGGTGAACTTGAAGTTCTTGGTGAACTCAAAGGGCGTGGTGCCGTTCATGAACTGGTTGTAGACCGCCAGACGGTGCGGGTCGCCTTTCCAGAAAGGGCTTTGTTGACCCTGCTTGGTGACCGGAAACCAACGGCCCAATGAACCTTCGACATAGGGGGTCAGGTTGGCGTCTTCCAAAATGAAGGCCACAAATTTCTTGGCGTCGGCCTTGTTTTTGGCGTCTTTGAATATCACACCGGTCTTGACCGCTGCCCGATAGGTCATTTTGCTGCCGTCGGGTTTGTTGGGGAAACCTGCCGTGGCGATGTTTTGGGTGTAGTTTTTCTTGGCCACCTCGCGCTGCTCTGCCGTCAGGGCGGTGTTGTTCATGTCATCGAGCCACTTGGCGGCGATCGAGATGGTCGCGTTGTGGGTCATGACGATGGTTTTGTTGTGGAAAGAAACGTTGTTGTCCGGGTCTTTCCAGCTGGTCGATGAAGGCGGGGTGCAACCCTTGGTATAGACGGCGGTGTAGTCGCGCATGGCGTTGATCAGGCCTTGGCGGACGGTGGGGTCATCGACCAGCAGTTTGCCCGAGTCATTGACCAGGCGCACGTTGTAGGCATCGACGAAGGTCAGGAAAGAGAAGAAGGCATCGCTGGAGTCAACCCCCATCGGAAAGCCGGTGCCAAAGCCGCGCTTGCCGCTTTTTTGCCGATAGGCGGGCTGCACTTTGCTGCACCAGAAATCCCAGTATTCGTCCCATTTGGTGGGAATGTCCTTGTCGGTGAAGCCCGCCTCAGCCAGCATGTCTTTCCAGTACTGGATGTGCATGGTCTGCTGTTTGATGGGGTAGGCGTAATAGGCCCGTTTTTTCTCGGCGTTGTTGTAGAGGAAGGTGGTTGACAGGGCATTGGGTTCGAAATTGTTGCGAACCTTGTCGATCACGCTGCTGATGTCTTCGAGCTTGCCGTCGTAGGCCCATTTGGCGGTGACCTGAAAGTCGTAGACATCAGAGTAAGCCACATCGGGAGGAGAGCCTGAATCGAGGGCGGCCACTGTCTTGGGTATGGTGTCCTGGATCGGGTACTGTGAGAGTTCGATCTTGATGTCCTTGTTTTTCGCTTCAAACTTTTTGATGGCTTCGAACAGGGCATCGTCCTCGGCTTTATAAAAGCCTTTCACCCACCAGACCGTG
>JBEBAJ010000190.1:0-9942 GCA_041158965.1 Pseudomonadota bacterium
AGAGCGTGACCCAGACCTTGCGACAATCTGAATCATGACAAACCCCAGCAGCGCATTTGAGTGGGTCGGGGGAGAAGACGCGGTGCGTGCCCTGGTGGATCGCTTCTACGACCTGATGGACCTGGAGCCCGTCTACGCCGAACTGCGCGCGGTACACGGCAGCGACCTGGACTCGGCCCGGCAAAAGCTATTTTGGTTTTTGTGTGGCTGGATGGGTGGCCCCCAGCATTACACCGAACGCTACGGCCACCCCAGGCTGCGGATGCGGCACATGCCATTTGCCATTGGCGTGCGCGAGCGCGACCAATGGCTGGCTTGCATGCGCCAAGCCATGACCGATGTGCAGCTTGATGCGGTGTTGATCGAACGGCTCGATCAGGCGTTTTTCCAGACCGCTGACTGGATGCGCAACAAAAACACCCTCTGAGTTTCTCAGGTCTCGGGCTTGAGCCCTTTGGGCAGGGGAAATTTCATGGTTTCCTGCACCCCGTCGAGGTTGCGCACTGAAATGGCCCCCATCTCGCGCAAGCGGGCGATCACGCCTTGCACCAGGATGTCGGGCGCCGAAGCACCCGCCGTCAGTCCGATGCGGCGCGCCCCCAACAACCACTCGGGCTTTAATTCCGAGGCGTCGTCAATGAGGTGGCTGGGCACACCCAGTTGCAATGACACATCGCGCAGACGGTTGCTGTTCGAGCTGGTGGGGCTGCCGACCACAATCACCACATCGACCTGGCGGCTGAGCAATTTGACCGCATCTTGGCGATTCTGGGTGGCATAGCAAATGTCCTGTTGCTTGGGCCTGCGCACATTCGGAAACCGGGCCAGGATCGCTGCGGTGATTTCGGCGGCATCGTCAACACTGAGGGTGGTTTGTGTCACCACGGCCAGTTTGTCGGTTTGAATGGGACTGATTTTGTACACATCTTCGACCGATTCAACCAGGTGGATGCCACTGCTGAGTTGGCCCATGGTGCCCTCCACCTCAGGGTGCCCTTTGTGACCCACCATGACGAATTCGTAGCCTTCCTTGTGTAACTTGGCGACTTCGACATGAACCTTGGTCACCAACGGACAGGTGGCGTCAAATACCCTAAAACCACGCGCATGGGCCTCGGCCTCAACCGCCTTGGGTACACCGTGGGCGCTGAACACCAAGGTGGCGTTGGGCGGGACATCAGAGAGCTCTTCGATGAAAATCGCCCCGCGTTGGCGCAGGTGATCGACCACATGGGTGTTGTGGACGATTTCGTGTCGGACATAGATGGGCGCCCCAAACTTGTCGAGCGCACGCTCAACGATCTCTATGGCCCGGTCGACCCCTGCACAAAAACCCCGGGGCTCGGCCAGCAAAATTTCATCGAACATGACGATCCCTTTACAACACGCCGATCAGGCTGACCTCGAACACCACGGGCTGATCGGCCAGAGGGTGATTGAAGTCGAACAATATCCGCTCTGGCTCAACTTGTCGCACCGCGCCCGCCATAGACCCTAGTCCATCGGGGGCCGGGAACTGAACGACCTCGCCGACCTGATAGCTCTCGTCGGGGTCACCGAACTCAGCCAACAGGCGTCGGCTGACCCATTGCAACAAGTCAGGGTGGCGCTGCCCAAAGGCCTCGCCGGCCGCCCATTCGTACACGGCCTGTTGCCCCTCTTGCATGCCCAGCAGGCGTTGCTCGATGGCTGGCGAGAGTTCGCTGGCCCCCAAAGTCAAGGTGGCGGGTGGCCCCGAAAAGGTGTTGATGATGTCACCTTGCGGGCCAGACAAACGGTAGTGCAGGGTCAGGAACGATCCGGCCTGGACGGTGGAGGGTGGATTCATGGCTGGGCTTGAAATAAAGGCTTGGGGCCTATTGTAGGAAGGATAGAGGTGCACAGTCACTGTGCATATCAACACCCCCAGACCCCCCGCTGAGCGGCTTGTGTGGTTATGCTATGCCACATGACCCGTGCCCTCATGCATCAATTGCCCAGCGCCATGCGCCCGCGCGAGAAACTCCTCGCCTTGGGCCCGGCGGCGCTGAGCAACGCCGAGTTGTTGGCCATCTTGCTGCGCACTGGCCTGCCAGGGCTGGGGGTGTTGCAAATGGCCGAGGACCTGCTTGAACGATTTGGCGGGCTCAGCGGCTTGCTGGGGGCTCAGGCCCAACAATTGCGCGCCATCAAAGGGCTGGGGGGCCAGGCCAAACGCGCCGAATTGGGTGCCGTGCTTGAGCTCTCCCGGCGCGCCATGGGTGAACAGTTGCAGGCCCGTGAAGCCATGAGGCAGCCCGGCCTGGTTCAAGACTATGTGCAGCTTCATTTGGGCCAGCTGGGCCATGAGGTGTTCGGGGTGTTGTTCCTCGATGCCCAGCATCGCTTGATCCGTTTTGCCGAAATGTTTCGCGGCACCCTCACCCAAACCAGCGTTTACCCGCGCGAAGTGGTGCGTTTGGCCCTTGATTGCGGGGCCAGTGCGGTGGTGTTGGCACACAACCACCCCTCGGGGCAGGTGCAACCTTCGCGTGCCGATCAGCTGCTGACCCAGACTTTGCGCGACGCCTTGGCGCTGATCGATGTGCGGGTCTTGGACCATGTGATTGTGGGGCCAGGCCAGTCGATGTCCATGGCCCAAAAGGGTTGGATGTGAAGGCACGCTCGCTACAAGACCTGAGCGCCTTGAAAAAGGCCATGGCTGAGCGCGAGGCGGCCGCCCAGGCCGAACGCGCAAGACGCCAGGAGATCGAGCGCAAGGCGCGCGCCGAGCGTGAGCTGTTTTCAAGCACAGTGGGGCCTGTAAAGCCCCTGCAAGGCCAGCCCCGGGTGACCCTGCAAGCCCCCCCGCCCGCCCCCAAGGCCAAGCAAAAACAACTCGACGACGAAGCGGTGCTGCGCGAGAGCCTGAGCGACGAATTCGACGTCTCGACCTTGCTTGATGTCGACGACCAGATGAGCTATCGCGCCAAGGGCATCGGCACCGATGTGACCCGCAAACTGCGCCGGGGCGAGTGGTCCATTCAGGGGCAAATCGACTTGCACGGCTTGCGCAGCGAAGAGGCGCGGGAGGCTTTGTCTCAATTCATGCGCGATGCGGTGCGCCAGGGTTGGCGTTGCCTGCGCGTGGTGCATGGCAAGGGGCTGGGCTCGCCGGGCCGTGAACCCGTCCTGAAGGCCAAGGTACAGCGCTGGTTGGTGCAAAAGTCTGAGGTGCTGGCTTTTGTGCAAGCCAAGCCCGCAGAGGGCGGGGCTGGGGCCATGCTGGTGCTGTTGCGCTAAAACCTGCGGGCAAGTTCTACAATGGCGGCATGCTAGACATCAATATGCTGCGGCGCGAGCTTGACCTGGTGGTCGCCAAGCTGCAAACCCGCAAAAACCCACAACCCTATCTGGACGTGGCGACTTTCACCGCCCTAGAGTCAGAGCGCAAGACCCTGCAAAGCCATACCGAGAGTCTGCAGGCCCAGCGCAATGCCTTGTCCAAACAAATTGGCCAACTCAAGGGCAAAGGCCAAGATGCCCAGCCCGTCATGGACGAGGTGGCCCGCATCAAAACCGAATTGGACGACTCGGCCACCCGCCTGGAGGTCTTGCAATCACAAATGCAGGCCATGTTGTTGTCGGTGCCCAACCTGCCCCAAGAAGGCGTGCCGGTGGGGGCGGACGAGCATGGCAATGTGGAATTGCGCCGTTGGAGCCCGGGTGGCAGCGACCCTGAACCTTTGGACTTTGCCCCCAAAGACCATGTCGATTTGGGCCTGCCTTTGGGGCTCGATTTCGACACGGGGGCGTTGCTGGCCGGCGCCCGTTTCACGGTCATGAAGGGTTCCATTGCCCGCTTGCATCGGGCGCTCGCAGCCTTCATGCTCGATGTACAAACGCTGGAGCATGGTTACACCGAGTGCTATGTGCCCTATGTGGTCAACGCCGAAACCCTGCAAGGCACAGGCCAGCTGCCCAAATTTGAAGAAGACCTGTTTGCGGCCAAAAAAGGCGGGCAGGATGGCGATGTGGGCGAAGCCCATCAGGCTTTGTACCTGATACCAACCAGCGAAGTGCCGCTGACCAATTTTGTGCGTGGCCAAATTCTGGCCGAATCTGACTTGCCGCTGCGGCTCACGGCCCACACACCGTGTTTTCGTTCTGAGGCGGGCAGCCATGGCCGCGACACCCGCGGCATGATCCGTCAGCACCAGTTTGACAAAGTCGAGATGGTGCAGATTGTCCACCCCGAGCGCAGCAATGAGGCGCTTGAAGAAATGACCCGGCACGCAGAACACATCTTGCAAAAACTGGGTTTGCCGTACCGGGTGATGGCCCTGTGCACGGGTGACATGGGTTTTGGCGCGGCCCGTACCCACGATTTGGAAGTCTGGCTGCCTGCGCAAAACACATACCGGGAAATCAGTTCGGTGTCCAACTGTGAGGCCTTCCAGGCCCGTCGCCTGCAGGCCCGCTTTAAAACCGCCCAAGGCCGCAACGAGTGGGTACACACCCTCAATGGCTCGGGGCTGGCGGTGGGCCGCACCCTGGTGGCGGTACTGGAAAACTACCAGCAGGCCGATGGCAGCATTGTGGTTCCAGAGGTATTGCGCCCGTATATGGGCGGTCTGTCAGTTTTGAAACCTTAGGATCAAGTGATGAAATCAATCCAACTGGCTTTGTACCGTGCTGTGGCCTTGGCCACGGTGTTTCTGGCGGCTTGTGGTTCTACCCCCTTGACCACCAGTGAGGTGGCTGGCGACAAGCCTGTGTTGGCTTCTGAAGGTGGGCCATCGACACCGATCCCGCCGGGGTCGGTGCTCAAGGGCAATCAGTCGCTCATTCTGGGCCAGGGTGACCAGTGGGTTGGCCGCATGGTGCTGGACATCGGTCGCGACGCCGAAATGGCTTATAAATTTTTCTACGAGGTCTATCCCACCCGGGGTTGGAATTTGGTGACGGCGGTTCGTGGCGAGGTCAGCCTGCTGGTCTTTACCAACACCGAGCGCAGCCTCAGTGTGGAAGTGCGCAACGGGTATTTCTGGGGCGGCGGCTCGGTGGTCGTCACGGCCACGCCTAACCGCTCGGCAGGCAGCAGCCCCTCCATGGGCACGCCATTGCCTGCCCGCAGGCCCTAAAGCGGGCTGGCCTGTTAGAATACACAGTTCGACACCAGGAGAGATGGCAGAGTGGTCGAATGCGCCGGACTCGAAATCCGGTATACGTTTTTTGACGTATCGAGGGTTCGAATCCCTCTCTCTCTCCGCCAGAAAGCTAGTATTTACGGGCCTTTTCGGCCCTTTTCGCTTTTTGTCCCACGTTTTGTCCCATGTCTCTCGCTTTGCAAGTCTGATTCGACTGGTAAGCGAACGTCTAAACTCGACTAACAAGGCTGGGTGGCATTACCGCATCATTCATGGATGGCACCCAAAAACAAAAACCCGGAAATTCTAACTTTTAAGCGATAAGGAAATTGGGTCAGGGTCACCTCAGCAATGACCCTTAACTCCATTTACACAAAAAATCGGACACCCTCAAATATAATTGCAATTTATTTTTTACTTTACTTTACATGCTTAGGTAAATTTTTTATGTTAGTTATTCCTTATTTTCTATAATAAAAAACCGGCACAGTTCTTGTCTGTGCCGGTGTAAAAAACCTTGGAACCTGTGCTATCAGAAATTGAGCTGTGTGCGCAATGTGGTCACTGTCTCTTTTGAGCCGATTGAAGCCCCCAAAGCAAACGGTGTGTCAAACTTAGTTGTCGAATAATTTAACATGATTCGAGCATTTGGATTTAACAACCAATTCACACCCATGGTGTCGGTCTTACCTTTACGCGAACCGCTAGTAGGAGTGGTAGATGTCCAATTACCTGCGTCATATGATGATGTACGGTAGCTCAACTGCCAGGCACCATTCCCTTTTCCGCTGCTAGAAAAGTTTGAGGCAGGGCGAACCGCACCGAAAACACCATCTTTATAAGCATCAGACCACTTCTCGCCGGTAAGGTTGTAAACCACTGCAACGTACTGTGATTTAATCGTTCCATCAACAACATTAGACTTGGCGGCATTTGCAAAGTCAAAATTAGCTTTAACAGATTCCGCTTGCAGTTTTAGCGCACCCATCGCTAATGCCAATTCGAGACCATCGCTTGAACGTTGAACTTGATTAACATTTGCGGCATCTCCGGCGGCAAAGGTTGATGCAAACACACCGTCTGCACCTCGAGCATCAGTGCGTAGTTTGATGACATCGCCAGTTGCTCCACTGGCCACATCCACCGTTCCCGAATGACGAGCCACTCCTAAATGAAGAACGCGATTGGGCATATTAGCCAATTCAGCGAAGTTAACAGCAAGTCGAGCGGTTGATTGCTTGGCTCCTGATGCAGAAATCACCGCCGTGGCGTCTTGAAATGAACTGATGCCATACACCAATCCATCTGTTAAAACCCCGTGGAGCATCATGCCAATTTTTTTGCCTGGGGCAAATTGATTAACAAATGACCGCTCAATGAAATCGATGTTATTTGAGCTTGTAAGTTCCTCAAGATTAAATTGTTGCTTGAATTTTCCGAATCTCAAATTAAGGGGTTTTGTAAAAGCGTAATTGACCCAACCCGTATCTAGATTTGTGCTATCAGAAGAGGCCGCGTTAAAAACCACTTCATAGGAAATATCACGCAAGATAGATCCGTTAATGCCTATACGTGCTCGACGGATGTCCATCGTGTCACCATATCGGCTCGTATCCTTGTCTGTCTTTGCACCAGCTGCGAAATCACTATTGATCATTCGGTTATCGAAATGGAGACGCCCGGTCAGATTTATGCTGTTTTGTCCGTCTGCCGAGATCAGACCAAAGCCATTGGCACGAACCTTTCCTTCAGTTTGTTGAGCATAGGCAGTTGCACCTACGGCCATCACTAGAACAGCTGCCGAGATTACATTCACTTTGAAATTCATCTTTTTCCCTTCAATTCAATAGAAAAATACTCACCATGAGTAGCTACAATTTTTTCTTTTTTATATGACAACTCCAAGAAGTAAATTTGAAATTTTTACGACTGATTGGTTTGCTCATATAAAAAACTGATTTAGAAATTTATTAATTTTTTAAGGCTTACACCCCAACCTTTCCACCATCATTGCGAGTAATAATGATGGTTGCGGATCTAGGACGCGATCCAGGACCATATGGAGCCGGTAAGCCTGCACCGTTTGAAGGCCATTGGCTTTCGAGTTTGCTTGGATCCGTAACCCACCCTCCCGTGCTCAGCGTACGATTGGCAACGGTATTTTCTCCAGGGTGCTGAATATTGACATACAGTGCTTTGCCGTCTGCTGATTCTGTCAAGCCTGTGATTTCGGCCCCCTTGGGACCAACTAAGAATCGTCGCAAACGTGTTTCCCCCAAGAGTCCTCCAACAAAGGTAGTTTGCTGTCCTGTCGCTGTACCACTGCTGGTCGTCAGACTGTTGTTTATTGCTAATTTGCCCCCATCACCTACTGCACCCGGCGTGGCAGCTAAAAGCATGCAATTTGTAACATCTGTATAAGCGCTATCGTCGGTTTGAATCCATAAAAGACCTGGCGTTGATTGACTGAACCAGAGACCATCGGGGCTAGAAAAATCATTTGCTGCACTTAGACCGCTGACATTTACCGAAGATACAGAGCTTTGCTCTGCGCCGAATAAAAAGATATCCCAATTGAAAGAATTTGCGGAGGGCGAGCTTTCCTTAAATCGAATAATATGTCCATTTGGATTACCACTACTGCGCTTCCCATCAGGATCGTTGTACGAACGAGGATTAGCTGGATCTGTTGTTGTTGGTGTTCGGTTTGCGGAATTATTATTAGTTAAAGTGAAATAAACCTCTCCATTGACGGGATTGACTGCGGCCCACTCCGGTCGATCCATTTTGGTCGCTCCAACTGCATCTGCTGCGATACGAGAATAAACAAGCACTTCAGCCTGATTTTGAAAACTAAACCCATTGTTGTTATATGATGCAATCAAACTATTAGAGATATTAAGTTCAATCCATTGACCTGATCCGTCTGCATCGAACCTTGCTACATACAATTTCCCCTCATTGAGATATTTGTTGCCTGCAGCCATGCCACCCCCAACATCAGATGGGTCCCAGTTGCTGGCAGTCACAAATTTATAAATGTATTCATTTCGTGAATCACAACCCATATAGAAAGCTAGCGGACGACCTGCAATAGGCAGACTGCATGCCGCGTTTTCATGGGCAAAGCGACCCATTGCCACCCGTTTAGCAGGCGTGCTTGCAGGTGCCAGCGGGTCAATTTCAACTACAAATCCGAAAGTATTGGGTTCATTCCTAAAATCATCAGCTGTTGTAGCGCCGAATGCACTGGTATTCCATCGACTGAACCTGAAGTCTGTATCAGGCATATCTGTGGGTGTATACCAACCTTGACTGATAGCAGTTGTTGCACTCGGTGATAGGGGCGATGCCGCTACTCCGTAGCGCGTTCTAGCCGTAGCGGTTTTCGCGTCAGGGGCTTTTCCGTTACTAGGAATATTGGTGTAAAAAGCCCAATTTTCCTCACAGGTTAGGTACGTTCCCCACGGGGTTCTACCGTTGGCGCAATTATTCAGAGTACCTCGACTTGTTACCCCATCGGTAGAGTACCGTGTGATCATCAATGATCTGATAGCCGACAGATGTGCTGCAGGTCCCTGAATATTCATAATGCTTTGACCTGTTATTCGACGGTTTAGAGCTCCAGATGTATTAATTCGACTAAAAAAACCGTTAGCATCTTTGGTCAGTTCAACTACGGATACGCCATGATGATTAATCTCTTTCAATACCTCTAAACCAGGACGCGGCAAGACATCCCAAGTTCCAAACTGATCAAATTTTTTACCGCTTACGCCGCCAGATGTCTGGCCATTGACATGCCAGAAGTGTGAGTCTGCCGAGCTTTCATGATTAACGACCAATACTGCTCGATTGGTTGCCGTTGCAGAGTAGCCGCCATTGTCATTGACATAAAATAAAGCCATACCATCGTGATGGTCACCAATCCGCTTAGACCAATCATCTGTTTCAGCGCCTGTGTTGGTGTATGGGGTTACTGTGTTGTCTATTGGATCCCCTGTGGCATGCACGACACTAACAGAGTAACCCACGGGTACCACTACAGAGTCAATCAAGCTTTTGCTCGTTGCCGTAAATGACAGCGATGGTGAGGCAGCACCTAAAAGAGGTAACGTATTTGCGGCAGCATTACCCGAGCCGCATGCCGAGATGACTGGGAGAGAAGAAACAGCAACTAAACCCAAGCCCCCCCTAAGTACGCTTCGCCGTGCGGGACTGGCCAGGCTTCTTGCCAAGACCTCTTGAAAGTGTTCATTACCTGATGTGTTTTCAATTTTTTCAAACATTTCAATTCCTTGCAAGTCAAATAAAAATCAATGATCTATATCAAGAAGTTTTGTTTTTAGATCCCAATGAATTTTCAACAATCAACATGACATAAATATTTTCAATAATTGACAGTTTTGTTAAATCCTTGTGCAACTTCTTCAAAATAAGAACCGGCAGAAGCGGCATTAATCGAAAAGTAAGCCATTCAACAAGACGATGAACACTGACTGGACGGTTTTTGAGCTTCAACGAACTTATGAAAGATGCTTTTTTGAAACGCAAGGTTTTGCCTTTCGCATGTCGTGTAATGACCCACTGAATTCCTGCACAGGTCATGCTATTGGAGAAAACAGCCATGAGCATGACGATGGAAGACGACATCAAGAGGTGGACGGCCAAGCGCAAAGCGGCGCTGGTCATGGAGATCATTCAAGGCAAGACCTCGATTTCAGAGGCCAGCCGCTCGTTCGACATCTCGCCGTCTGAGATTGAGGAATGGGTCGAGGAGGCCAAAAGGGGCATGGAAAACGCCCAACGGGCCAAACCCTTGGAGATCAAAGAG
>JBEBAJ010000191.1:0-5211 GCA_041158965.1 Pseudomonadota bacterium
ATCGGGGTGGGTGCTGCCGGTGGAAAACAGCAGGCGCATCGGGTCGAGGTCTCTGATTTGTCTGCCATCACCCACGACCCGTTGTTGGCTCAGGTGCGACAGCGTTTGCGCAAGGCAGGCGCACCTGCGCCAGGCCGTGCCATGGGTTGGTCCTACGTGCACAGCACCGAGTCGGTACAGCGCCCGGCTCAGGGCGGTGCGGCCAATGACTCCTCGCTCAATTGCAGCGGCTACGGCTCACTGGTGACCGTCACGGCGACCTTTGGATTATGTGCGGCTGGATGGGCGATGACCCAAATGGCTCAAACCCGTGGAAAAACTGAAAAAAACACGCTATAATTTGAGGCTTGGCAAATCACGAGATACCTCGGGGTTTCGCTGGCAAAAAGCCATTGGGACGTTAGCTCAGTTGGTAGAGCAGCGGACTTTTAATCCGTTGGTCGCAGGTTCGAATCCTGCACGTCCTACCACTTTTTATGCTTAGGGTCTGTTTCAGACCTTGTCTTAGATACATCGGGTTTTCAGCGGTACCGATACCCGAACCGATCAGGCGCATGCCTGCTCAGTGCCCAATGTGGCCAGAGGTACATCATGAGGAAAAACCTGGTTCTGCTCAGAGGGGGCGACAAGTCGCTTCATCCCCAGTGGCTCGGACCGGATCGCAGTTGGGACTTGGCGCTCAGCTATTACGGCGATGACCCCGGGCGATTCAAAGACCAATGCGACATCTTGCACCACTTCAAAGGCTCGAAATGGCAAGGCATTGCTGATTTCGTCCGGCTGAACGGGGCACTGATTGCCGGTTACGAATACCTCTGGCTGCCTGACGATGACTTGTGGTGCCAGTGTGCCACCATCAATCAATTTTTTGAGCTGTGCCGCCAATTCGACTTCACCATCGCCCAACCGTCACTCACGACCAATAGTTACTACAGTTGGCCCATCACGCTGACTCAAGCCGACGCCACAGCCCGGGTCACCGATTTTGTAGAGATCATGGCCCCGTGTTTCAAGGTGGCAACTTGGCATTGGTTCAAGGATACTCTGACTGAAAACAGTTCCGGCTTTGGTCTGGAATGGGTCTGGAAAGACATCGCCATTCGACATGATGTGTTCAATTTCGGCATCATAGATGCCACCCCCGTCTTCCATACCCGCCCGGTAGGTTCAGCGGGTCACGGCGGTGGTATGAATCCGATGGATGAACTTCATCAATTATTGAAAAAATTCAACCTCAGCTTCACGCAGCCCGAAACCCTCAAAATCATCGGCAAAGAAATGTGAGCATCTTGGCTCGTGCCCAGGGAGCAATTCGAAGTCGAATCAAGATGGAAGGCGCAAGTATTCATGTGCAATGGCCAAAGCGTTGCTGATGGCCTGGTGCATATCGAGATAGGCATATTGCCCGCAGCGCCCAATGAATGTCATGTGAGGGGGCACCATTTCCCTGTATTGACGATATCGCTGTAAATTGACCCCACCCAGATCCTTGACGGGATAGTAACGGGCCATCTGATTGTCTTTGTAGTCGCAGGGTTCTTCAAAAGTCAGCGTCGTGTGCGAAGGATGATCACCATGACCGGGAAGCTTTTTCCACTCGGTCACGCGGGTATAGGGTTGGTCGTGCGTGAAATTCACCGTGGCAACCGGCAACGCCGACGGCAAGGGCAGGGTGTGATGGTGGAATTTCACCGATCGGTAAGGCAATTCACCCAGGGAAAAATCAAAATACTCGTCGATGGGCATCGAATTGAACACATGGTCATATTCCCCCTCCATCGACTTCGAAAAAGAGGTGTTCAGCCTGACCTGGATCTGGCCATGGTCGAGCATGCGTTCAAACACGGCGGTATAGCCGTCTTTGGGCATGGCCTGGAATGTGTCATTGGGGAAGTACAGTTCATTCAGGTCGTCGCGAACTGGCACCCTTTGCAATATGGCCGGGTCCAGTTCTTCCAGCTCCACCCCCCACATTTTTCGGGTGTAGGGCCGAAAAAAAACATCCAGCACACGATCTGGCCCCACCAGGGCCGCCGTTTCCCGATTCACCGGCAAGGTGACATGGCGGCCATCCGACAGCAAGGCCTTGACCCGGTGCTGGTACGGCAGCCAATCGGTGAAGGCCGACAACCACTTCACCACTTTTTCGTTCGAGGTGTGGAACAAATGCGGCCCATAGTGGTGGACCCGGATGCCGTATTCGTTGACCTCGTCATAAGCGTTGCCGGCGATGTGGCCGCGCTGATCGATGATCTCTACCGTGTGCCCGTGTTCGGCCAAAGTTCTGGCCACTGTCGCGCCAGAAAAACCGCAACCCACGATCAAAATTTTTTGTGCTTGTCCCATCCCTCGGCTCCTGCCCGATGCATCCAAGGGCGTCTGCTTTTGACCATCTCAGATGAATGATGGTGCCATCATATTCTGATTTCTGTGTCGGTTGTTAGCCCTGGGCTGCGGCTTCAATCTTCTCGGTCAGCTCCAGCCATCGCTCTTCCAGTTGGCCGATTTGCTCATCCAGGGCCTTGCAGCGTCTGCCCCAATCGGCCATGTCGGCGATGGATGCCGGGTCGTTCGCCTGAGCCAGCAGGGCCTCGCGTTCTGCACTCAACAGGGGCAACTGGGCATCGATCTTGTCCAGCTCTTTGCGCCAGGGCCGGGTTTGCTCGGCCAAAGCCTGGCGCTTTTGGGCCGCCAGTTGTCTTTGTTCTTTGGGGCTGACCCCCTCATTCAATGCATCCACAGTGGGTGTGCCTGAATGGGTCGGATGTGCCTGGGTTTTCAATAACTCGCGTTGCCGCTTGGCCTCGTCAAGCAGGTGCCTTTGGTAATCCTCCAGATCGCCGTCAAATGGGCTGACCCCCCCCCGCGAGACCAGCCAGAACTCGTCGCAGACCGAACGCAACAGGGCCCGGTCATGGCTGACCAGCAGCACACTGCCTTCAAATGAATTGAGTGCCACCGCCAGTGCCTCCCGGGTGGCCAGATCCAGGTGGTTGGTCGGCTCATCGAGCAAGAGCAGATTGGGTTTTTGCCAAACCAGCATGGCCAGCACCAAGCGCGCGCGCTCGCCGCCGCTGAGCGTGCCCACCTCCTGGCGCGCCAGCTCATCGGGAAATCTGAACCCGCCCAGAAAGTTGCGCAATTCTTGCTCGCGGGCCTGCGGGCTGACTTGGCGGGCCAGCCGCACCATGTGGGCCAGCGGGGTTTCGGTCAAAGACAACACGTCCAGTTCCTGCTGGGCAAAGTAGCCCACAGCCAGGCCTTTGCCCTCAACCCGCCGACCGTTGATCAGCGGCAGTTGCCCCACCAATGTTTTGACCAACGTGGACTTGCCCTGACCATTGGCCCCCAAAATGCCGATGCGCTGCCCCGGCAACACAGACAATTGAACGCCATTCAAAATGACCGTGGGAGCGCCTTTTTCCGTTTCATAGCCCACGCACGACTCTCGCATCGCCAGCATCGGGTTGGGCATGGCTTCGGGGGGCTTGAATTCAAACTGAAATTCGGCCTGCGCCAGCACCGGGGCCAGTTTTTCCATGCGCTCCAAGGCTTTGACGCGGCTTTGGGCCTGCTTGGCTTTGCTGGCCTTGGCTTTGAAGCGGTCGATGAATTTTTGCAAGTGGGCGATTTTGTCCTGCTGGCGCTCAAAGGCCGACTGTTGCAGGCTTTGCTGTTCCGCCTGCCACTGCTCAAACGCACTGTACGGGCCGTTGTAGCGGGTCAGATGCGCGTCCACAATGGCCAGTGTGACCCGTGTCACTGCATCGAGAAACTCACGGTCATGGCTGATCACAATGAGCGTGCCAGGGTAGCGCTGTAGCCAGCCTTCCAGCCAAATCAGGGCATCCAGGTCCAGGTGGTTGGTGGGTTCGTCCAGCAATAGCAGGTCAGAGGGGCACATCAGCGCACGGGCCAGTTGCAGGCGCATGCGCCAACCCCCTGAGAAACCATTCACGGGCCGATCCAGCGCATTCATCTGAAAGCCCAGGCCCAAAATCAGGCTCTGTGCCCGGGAACGCGCGTCAAAGGCCCCGACGTCGTGCAAGACGGCATGGGCGTCGGCGATTTTTTCGCCATCGCCTGTCGCTTCTGCCTGTGCCAACTGCGCTTGGGCGTCCATCAAACGCTGGTCGCCCGCCAGCACAAAGTCGGTTGCCCCCTGATCGGTTTCGGGCATGTGTTGTTCGACTTCGGCACGTTGCCACTGCGCCGGCACGCCGATCGAACCCCGGTCCTCGTGCAATCGCCCGGCCAGCAAGGCGAATAGGCTGGATTTACCCGCGCCATTGCGCCCCACCAGACCGATTTTTTCACCCGGGTGCAAGGTGACACTGGCCTCACTCAGCAAGACCCGTGCGCCACGGCGCAGTTCTATCCCGTCCAGAACAATCATGCCGCCCCTGACAGATCATCGCGGTGCAGCAACACCACTTGCTCGTCGCCGGCACTGGTGGGCAGCCACAGGCCACCCAGCCGGGGGAAGGCGCGCAAAAAATGCCCCATTTCGTGCCCGATCTCCAGCACCAGCGCCCCCTTCGGGTTGAGATGCCTTGCGGCCTGTGCCAGCAAAGGGCGCACAAAATCCATGCCGTCCTCGCCCCCGGCCAGCGCCATCTCGGGCTCGTGCCGAAACTCCGGGGGCAGGGCGCTCATGCTCTGGGCATTGACATAGGGCGGGTTACACACCATCAGGTCATAGGGGCCGTCGGCCACACTCAAGCCATCGCCACACATCAATCGAATTCGATCGCCCAAGTGGTGTCGCTCCACATTGCGTTCGGCCACGGCCAAAGCGTCCATCGATAGGTCGATGCCATCGACACGGGCTTGCGGCCAGGCCATGGCGCACAACACCGCCAGACTGCCATTGCCGGTGCAAAGGTCCAGCACCCGGGCATCGGGCGCAGACAGCAAGTGGTCCAGCCCCCCATCTGCCAGCACCTCGGCAATCAGGCTGCGCGGGATGATGCTGCGCTCATCCACAAAAAACGGCACCCCCTGCAACCAGGCCTCACCGCTGAGGTAGGCCATCGGCAAGCGCATCTCGATGCGCTTTTGCAAGGTCTGGCGGATGCGCTGCCACTGCGCCTCGCTCAAAGGTTGAGCCAGGTCTTGGTCGTCGCTATCCAGGGGCAAACCCAGCGACCACAGCACCAGCCAGGCGGCCTCGTCATGATGACTGAGCGTGCCTTGGCCCAGCGCGACACC
>JBEBAJ010000192.1:0-5889 GCA_041158965.1 Pseudomonadota bacterium
GACCAACACGTTGAACGACTCCGGCATGCCGGCATCAATGGCGTGTTCGCCCTTGACGATGTTTTCATACACCTTGGTGCGGCCTTGCACATCGTCGGACTTGACGGTGAGCATTTCTTGCAGGGTGTAGCTGGCGCCGTAGGCCTCCAGCGCCCAGACCTCCATCTCGCCAAAACGCTGGCCACCGAACTGGGCCTTGCCGCCCAGGGGTTGCTGCGTGACCAGGCTGTAGGGGCCGGTGGAGCGGGCGTGCATTTTGTCGTCGACCAGGTGGTGCAACTTGAGCACGTGCATGTAGCCGACGGTGGTGGCGCGCTCGAAGGCGTCGCCGGTGCGGCCATCGAACAGGTTGGCCTGGGTGCGGGTCGGGGTCAGGCCTTTGGCCTTGGCGACCGCCTCCGGGTAGGCCAGGTGCAGCATGGCACGGATTTCGTGCTCGGATGCGCCATCGAACACCGGGGTGGCGAAGGGCACGCCTTGCGAGAGGTTTTGCGACATCTCAAGGAGCTCGTCGTCGCTGATGCGGGCCAGCTCTTCGGTGCGGCCACTGGCGTTGTAGAGCTGCTCCAGGAATTGGCGCAACTCGGCCACTTTGGCCTCGGCTTGCAACATGTCGCCGATGCGCTGGCCGATGCCTTTGGCGGCCCAGCCCAGGTGCACTTCGAGCACCTGGCCCACGTTCATGCGCGAAGGCACGCCCAGCGGGTTGAGCACGATGTCGACCGGCGTGCCGTCGGCCATATAGGGCATGTCTTCGACCGGAACGATCTTGGAGACCACGCCCTTGTTGCCGTGACGGCCTGCCATTTTGTCGCCAGGCTGCAAGCGGCGCTTGACGGCCAGGTAGACCTTGACCATCTTGAGCACGCCCGCGGGCAATTCGTCGCCCTGGGTGAGCTTTTTGCGCTTTTCTTCAAAAGCCAGATCAAAGCTGTGGCGGGTTTGCTCCAGCGCATTTTTGATGCTTTCGAGCTGGCTGGCGACTTCTTCGTCGGCGGGACGGATGTCAAACCAGTGGAATTTCTCGACACCGCTGAGGTAGGCGCGATCGATCTTGCTGCCCTTGGCCAGCTTGTTGGGGCCGCCATTGGCGACTTTGCCCAGCAGGAGTTTTTCGATGCGATCGAAGGCGTCGGCTTCGACAATGCGCAGCTGGTCGTTGAGGTCGAGGCGGAAGCGCTTGAGTTCATCGTCGATGATCTGCTGGGCGCGCTTGTCGCGCTGGATGCCTTCGCGGGTGAAGACCTGCACGTCGATGACGGTACCCTGCGAGCCCTGGTCCACACGCAACGAGGTGTCTTTGACGTCGGAGGCTTTTTCGCCAAAGATGGCGCGCAAGAGTTTTTCTTCCGGGGTCAGGGTGGTTTCACCTTTGGGGGTGACCTTGCCGACCAGCACGTCGCCGGGCTGGACTTCGGCACCCACGTAGATGATGCCCGACTCGTCCAGGCGGTTGAGCTGGTTTTCGGACAGGTTGGGGATGTCGCGGGTGATTTCTTCGGCACCGAGTTTGGTGTCGCGGGCCATGACGACCAGCTCCTCGATGTGGATCGAGGTGTAGCGGTCATCGGCCACAACGCGCTCGGAGATCAGGATCGAGTCTTCGAAGTTGTAGCCGTTCCAGGGCATGAAGGCCACCAGCATGTTCTGGCCCAGCGCCAATTCGCCCAGATCGGTCGAGGCACCGTCGGCGATGACGTCGCCTTTGCGCAGCACGTCGCCGCGCTTGACGATCGGTCGCTGGTGGATGTTGGTGTTCTGGTTGGAACGCTGATATTTGATCAGGTTGTAGATGTCCACGCCGACTTCGCCGGCCTGGGTTTCGTTGTCATTGACGCGCACCACGATGCGGGTGGCGTCGACGTAGTCCACGATGCCGCCACGGCTGGCGGTGACGACGGTGCCGGAATCAACGGCGGCGACGCGCTCGATGCCGGTGCCGACAAAGGCTTTTTCGGGGCGCAGCACGGGCACGGCCTGGCGCTGCATGTTGGCGCCCATCAAAGCGCGGTTGGCGTCGTCGTGCTCAAGGAAGGGCACCAAAGAGGCGGCCACCGACACGATCTGGGCGGGCGAGACGTCCATGTACTGGATGCGCTCGGCGCTGCACAGAATCGATTCGCCGCGCTCACGCGCAGAAATGAGTTCGCCGGTGAGCACGCCGTTTTTGTCGAGCGTGGCGTTGGCCTGGGCGATGACGTATTTGCCTTCTTCAATGGCCGACAGGTAGTCGATTTCGTTGGTGACTTTGCCGTCGATCACGCGGCGATACGGGGTCTCGATGAAGCCGTATTCGTTGAGGCGGGCGTACAAGGCCAGCGAGTTGATCAGGCCGATGTTGGGGCCTTCCGGGGTTTCGATGGGGCAGACACGGCCATAGTGGGTGACGTGCACGTCGCGCACTTCAAAACCGGCACGCTCGCGGGTCAGACCGCCCGGGCCCAGGGCCGAGACGCGGCGCTTGTGCGTGATCTCGGACAGGGGGTTGGTCTGGTCCATGAACTGCGACAACTGCGATGCGCCAAAGAATTCCTTGAGCGCGGCAGAGATCGGCTTGGAGTTGATGAGGTCATGCGGCATGAGCGGCTCTTGCTCGGCTTGGCCCAGGCGCTCTTTGACGGCTTTTTCAATGCGGGTCAGGCCGGTGCGGTACTGGTTTTCGGCCAGTTCGCCGACGCAACGCACACGGCGGTTGCCCAGGTGGTCGATGTCGTCGACTTCGCCATTGCCGTTGCGCAGATCGACCAGGATCTTGACCACGGCCATGATGTCGTCGTTGGTGAGGACCATGGGGCCTTCGGAGTCATTGCGGCCCACGCGGGCGTTGAACTTCATGCGGCCCACGCGCGACAAGTCGTAGGTGTCGGGGTTATAGAACAAGCGCTGGAAGAGGGCCTGGACGGCGTCTTCGGTGGGCGGCTCGCCAGGGCGCATCATGCGGTAGATGGCCACGCGGGCGGCAAACTCGTCGATGGTTTCGTCGCTGCGCAGGGTTTGGCTGATGTAGGCGCCCTGATCGAGTTCGTTGGTGTAGATGCACTGCAGGTCTTGCACACCGGCGGCGCGCAGTTTTTTCAGCAGGGCTTCGGTGAGCTCGTCGTTGGCCTTGGCGATGATTTCGCCGGTTTCGGCGTCAACGATGTTTTTGGCGACCACGCGGCCCACCAAAAAGTCTTCAGGCACGCTGATGTGGGTGGTGTTGGTTTGCTCCAGCTCGCGGGTGTGGCGGGCGGTGATGCGCTTGTCTTTGGCGATGACGACTTTGCCGCTCTTGTCGGTGATGTCAAAGCGGGCGACTTCGCCACGCAGACGCTCGGCGACGAATTCCATCTGGGCACCGCTGTCCATCAGGCGGAAGTTGTCGTTGACAAAGAAGTTGGCCAGGATGGATTCGGGGGTGAGGCCAATGGCCTTGAGCAGAATCGTCACGGGCATCTTGCGACGGCGGTCGACGCGGAAGTACAGGATGTCTTTCGGGTCGAATTCGAAGTCAAGCCAGGAGCCACGGTAAGGAATGACGCGGGCCGAGAACAGCAGCTTGCCCGAGCTGTGGGTCTTGCCTTTGTCGTGTTCGAAGAACACGCCGGGTGAACGGTGCAGCTGAGAGACGATGACGCGCTCGGTGCCGTTGATGATGAAAGAGCCCTTGTCGGTCATGAGGGGCACTTCGCCCATATAGACCTCTTGCTCTTTCACTTCTTTGACCACCTTGGACTGGGGGGTGGAGGACTCGCGGTCATAGATGATGAGCTGCACACGGGCGCGCACGGCAGAGGCGAAAGTCAGGCCACGGGTCTGGCACTCGCGCACGTCAAAAGCGGGCTTGCCCAGGGTGTACTCGAGGAACTTCATCTCGACAAAACCGTTGTGCGAGACGATGGGGAAGGCGGCTTCGAAGGCGGCTTGCAAGCCTTCGGGGGTGCGCTGTTTGGGCGCAACATCGGCTTGCAGAAACGCCGTGTAGGCGTCTTTTTGCATCTGCAGCAGATAGGGAACTTCGAGCACGCTGTCGCGGCTGCCGAAACTTTTGCGGATGCGCTTGCGTTCGGTGTAGGAATAGGCCATGAGATCTCCGGGCTTGATCTTTCAGGACTGGGTGAGAAGCCTTGCGGGCTCTCGTCTTGGCGGCTGGCCACTACCAGCGTTGGCGGACGGTCGCGCATTGCACGCGACCCGAACCAAGGGCTTTCTGCAGTCGGGTCAGAAAACACTGCAAAGGGGCCGGCGGGGCCGCTTTGCGGTGCGCTCTGATAGAGCACCAAAGGCTGGGGGCCCTTGCGGACCCGCCAGCCTTAAGAATGGTGAGCCAATTACTTGAGCTCGACCTTGGCGCCAGCCTCTTCCAGCTTTTTCTTGGCGGCTTCGGCGTCGGCCTTGGCCACGCCTTCTTTGACGGGCTTGGGTGCGCCGTCGACGAGGTCTTTGGCTTCCTTGAGGCCCAGGCCGGTGATTTCGCGCACGGCCTTGATGACCGACACCTTGTTGGCGCCAGCGTCAGCCAGCACCACGGTGAACTCGGTCTTCTCTTCGGCAGCGGCGGCACCACCGCCACCACCGGCGGCAGCGGGAGCGGCCATGGCGGCAGCGCTCACACCAAACTTCTCTTCGATGGCTTTCACCAGGTCGTTGAGTTCCATGACCGACATGCTGTCGAGTGCGGTCAAAAATGCGTCTTTATCGAATGCCATTTTGAATTTCCTTAAAGATTAATGTCTTGTGTTTTGATGACCGTTCAAGCCGCGGCGGCTTCGCCCTTTTTGGCCGCCAAGGCACCCAACACCACGGCGGTGCGGGAGATCGGCGACTTGAGCAAGCCACACAGCTGGGCCAACAGCACCTCTTTGGTGGGGATGCTCGCCAGTTGCTTCACGCCGTTGGCATCGAGGGCTTTGCCGCCATAAACGCCACCGCGAATGACCAACTTGTCGTTGGTTTTCGCGAAATCGGCCACCACCTTGGCGGCAGCGACGGCGTCGACAGAAAAGCCGTAGATCAGCGGGCCGGTCATCTGGTCTGCCACCACTTCAAACGAGCTGCCTGCGACGGCACGGCGGGCCAGGGTGTTTTTCAACACACTGAGCGTCACGCCAGAGCCGCGCGCGTTGGAGCGCAGTTTGATCATGTCGGCGACCGTGATGCCGCGGTATTCCGCCATCACCAGCGTTTGAGCTTGAGCGGCGAGGCCCGTCACCTCAGAGATGACGGCGGCACGCCTATGTTGCAGCGACCAAACTGTCAGGACATTCATCCATTTCAGCGGGATCGCCATCTGCGTTGGCTTTGGGATTAAGCCCTTCCACAAGGGTTGGGCGCCAACGGTCTTGGATGGCTCGGCACTCACGGTTGCGGGTGCCGACCCACCATAGGGCACGCGCTTGCGCGCGCGCCCCAATTCTTTATGCGGTCAGAGACTGCATGTCGACCCGCACGCCCACACCCATGGTGGAGGAGACGGCGAGTTTGCGCAGGTAAACACCCTTGGACGTGGCCGGCTTGGCCTTGTTGAGGGCATCGACCAAAGCGGCCAGGTTGCCCTGGAGCTTGTCATTGTCAAATGAGCGGCGGCCGATGGTGGCGTGCACGATACCGGCCTTGTCAACGCGGAACTGCACCTGACCAGCCTTGGCGTTTCTGACCGCGCCAGCGACATCGGGGGTGACGGTGCCGACCTTGGGGTTAGGCATCAGGCCACGGGGGCCCAGGATCTGACCCAGGGTACCGACGACGCGCATGGCGTCGGGGGCGGCGATGACGACGTCAAAGGGCATGTCGCCTGCCTTGACACGGGCGGCCAGGTCGTCCATGCCGACGATGTCGGCACCGGCGGCTTTGGCTTCGTCGGCCTTGGCGCCTTGGGCGAACACGGCGACGCGGGCGGTTTTGCCGGTG
>JBEBAJ010000193.1:0-5200 GCA_041158965.1 Pseudomonadota bacterium
CAAAGAACGCCTGCAGCAAATGGGCGTGGTCATCACCGCCACCAGCCCGGCAGAACTGGATCGATTTGTCAAAAACGAAATCGACAAATGGGGCAAGGTGGTGCGCGACAACAAAATCACCGCCGGACAATGATCGGCTGAGATTTGTTGAGCCGCATGAGGCCGGGGTCAAACCTGTTGAAGGCCTCATGCGCACCGTTCATGCGCTGACCAGACTCAAGCCGCTTTGCGGGTGTAGCCCAGTTGTTCCAGCGCCTGGGCCAGGTGTTGCACGCTGCGCTCGGGCTGATGCCATTTATCGAGGCCAAACAGCCCCAGGCGGAAGGTCATGAAGTCTTTGGGTTCATCGCACTGCAGGGGCACACCGGCGGCGGTTTGCAGGCCCAAAGCGAGAAACTTCTTGCTGTTTTGAATCTCGGGGTCACGGGTGTAACTCACCACGACCCCGGCAGCCTTGTAGCCCTCGGCCGCCACGCTGCGGATGCCGCAGCTCTCCAGCAAAGCCCGCACCTGGCGACCCAATTCGATTTGCTCAAGGCGCACCTTGTCAAAGCCATAGGCTTTGGTCTCCAGCATGATGTCACGCATGCGCGTCAGGGCGTCGGTGGGCAGTGTGGTGTGATAGATGTGGCCGCCGCCTTCATAGGCTTCCATCACCTGCAACCACTTCTTCAGGTCACAGGCGAAACTGCTGCTGTGCGTGTTGTCGATGGCTTGGCGGGCCCGCTCGCTCAACATGACCATCGCGCAACAAGGCGAGCTGCTCCAGCCCTTTTGCGGGGCGCTGACCAACATATCGACACCGGTGGCCTTCATGTCCACCCAAAGGGCACCCGAGGCGATGCAATCGAGCACCATCAAGCCGCCCACCTGATGCACGGCATCGGACACCTGGCGGATGTAATCGTCGGGCAGCACCATCCCGGCACTGGTCTCCACATGGGGGGCAAACACCACTGCAGGCTTTTCGCGCAAAATGGTGGCCACCACCTCTTCTATTGGGCACGGGGCCCAAGGGGCTTCGGGTGCGGCATTCAGCGGGCGCGCCTTCAACACAATCTCTTGAGACGGGATTTTTCCCATCTCGAAAATCTGCGTCCAGCGGTAGCTGAACCAACCATTGCGTATCACCAGCACCTTTTGACCGTGGGCAAACTGGCGCGCCACGGCCTCCATGCCGAAGGTCCCACTGCCCGGCACCAAAACCACCGAGTTGGCCTGATAGACCTGTTTGAGCATGGTCGAGATGTCGCGCATCACGCCCTGGAATCGCTGCGACATGTGGTTCAGTGCACGGTCGGTGTAAACCACCGAGAACTCCAGCAGACCATCGGGATCAATGTGGGGCAATAAAGCGGGCATATGACATCCTGACATGAAAAGTTAAAGATCTATTTTATCTAATGCGCCCGAGTCCCGCTTCACATTTTTCAGCGCAGTCAAGGCCATTTTGGTGCGGCGGGCTTGCAGCCATGGATCGACCGCTGACCTAGGGAAGCTCTGCGACGCATGGGGTTTTGCAGAGCCCACCTAGGGTAAACACTGTATTGCACTCGGGTCCATGTCGGTCATATAGTTATAAAAAATAACTTTCTAAAGCCCCATATGACTCCCCCCACCACCCCGGACCTGAAAATGCACATGGATGGCGAAGTCGCCGTCGTGCGCCTGTGTCGAGCCAGCAAGCGCAATGCCCTCAATGATGGACTGATCGTGGCCTTGCGCGACCTGTTTCAGAACTTGCCGACCGCAGCCAAAGCAGCCGTGATCCATGGCGAAGGCGAGCACTTTTGCGCCGGTCTCGATTTGTCCGAGTTGCAAGAGCGCGATGCCGGGCAAGGGGTCATGCACTCACGCATGTGGCACCAAGCCCTGGATGGGGTGCAATTTGGCCCGGTGCCGGTGGTCGCCGCTCTTCATGGCGCAGTGGTAGGCGGCGGGCTGGAATTGGCCAGCGCCTGCCACATCCGGGTCGCCGACGAGAGCACCTTCTATGCCTTGCCCGAGGGCACACGCGGCATTTTTGTCGGTGGCGGCGGCTCAGTGCGGGTGCCCAAGCTGATCGGCGTGGCGCGCATGACGGACATGATGTTGACCGGGCGGGTTTACAACGCCACCGAGGGCGAGCGCATCGGACTGAGCCAATATGTGGTGCCTGTGGGCCAGGCCCTTGATCAGGCATTGGCCATGGCACGGCGCATCGCCACCAACGCCCCCTTGACCAACTACGCACTGACCCATGTGCTGCCCCGCATTGCCGAACAGCCCGCTGATCATGGCCTGATGACTGAAGCCATGATGGCCGCCATCGCCCAGGCGGCCCCCGAGGCCAAAGCCCGGGTGAATGCATTTTTACAAGGCAAGGCCGACAAGGTCAAAAAAGCCTGAGCTCTGACCCAAGAACCCAACTCAAGCGCCAGATAGGAGACACCCCATGACGACCCGCTACCGAGCCATGACATTTGGCGTCACCCGCGTCGAGTTGCGCGACGGCGGCCCGGGCGTGCATTACCTCATGGCCGAGCAGGCCCTGGCCCCCCATGCCGGGCGCATCACCGACCGTTTGGCCCACTGGGCGCAGACTTGTCCCGAGCGCACCTTCATGGCACGTCGGGTGAAACTGGCCGAGGGGGGATGGGGCGACTGGCAACACTTGAGCTACGCCCAGGTCTGGGCCAATGGTCGTGCCATCGCCCAGGCCCTGATTGATCGTGGCCTCAGCGCCGAGCGACCGGTGGCCATCCTGAGTGAAAACAGCCTCGAGCACGCCCAATTGGCGGTGGCCTGCCTGATCGCCGGAGTGCCTTTTGTACCAGTCTCACCCCCTTACTCTCTGGTCAGCCAGGACTACGACAAACTGCGCCATGTGCTGGCCACCGTCACCCCCGGTTTGGTGTTCGCCCAAGACCCGCGCTATGAGGCGGCCATCGCGGCCAGCGTCGCGCCCGAGACTGAAGTGGTTCTGGCCGACGGCCGCCTGGCCCACCGTTCACACTTGTCACTGCAAGACCTGGCGCGCACCAACCCCGGAGAGGCCGTCGACCGCGCCATGGCCGCCACTGGCCCGGACACCATCGTGAAGTTTCTCTTCACCAGTGGCTCGACCAAATTGCCCAAAGCAGTCATCAACACCCAACGCATGTGGTGCGCCAACCAGCAGCAAATGGTGCAATCGATGCCCATCCTGGGCGAGCCACCGCTGGTGCTGGTCGACTGGCTGCCCTGGAACCACACCTTTGGCGGCAATCACAATTTCGGCATGGTTCTCTACCACGGCGGCACGCTGTACATCGATGATGGCAAGCCCACGCCGGCCCTGATGGGCGAGACCCTGCGCAATCTGCGCGAAATTGCCCCCACCGTTTACTTCAACGTGCCCACGGGTTTTGAGGCCATTGCCCAGGCCATGAAAACCGACCCCGTGTTGCGGCGCAACCTCCTGTCGCGGGTGCGGATGTTCTTTTACGCCGGTGCCGCCTTGGCCCAACCCGTGTGGGACAGCCTGTACGAATCGGCTGAAGCAGAAATCGGCGAGCGCATCGTCATGAGCACCGGCCTGGGCATGACCGAGTCGGGGCCCTTCGCGATTTTTGTCACCCGCCCCGAAGTGCGCTCCGGCGACCTGGGGGTGCCCACACCGGGCATGGCGCTCAAACTGGTGGACATCGAGGGCAAAACCGAAGTGCGCTACCTTGGCCCCAACATCACCCCCGGCTATTGGCGCAATCCGCAAGAGACCGCCTCGGCCTTTGACGAAGAAGGCTTCTTCCGCTCTGGCGATGCAGTGAAATGGATCGACGAGACCGATGTACACCTCGGCCTGCGCTTTGATGGCCGCATCGCCGAAGACTTCAAGCTGGCCACCGGGACCTTCGTCAGTGTCGGCCCCTTGCGCGGCAAAATCATCGCCGCCGGTGCCCCCTACATCCAGGATGTGGTGTTGACCGGATTGAACCTGAAAGAGGTCGGTGCGATGGTCTTTCCGACCCCTGCGGTGCGTCGCCTGTGTCCTTTGCCCCCCGATGCGCCACTGGCCGATGTGCTGGCCAGCGCCGAAGTGCAGGCCCATTTCCAGCAAGTCGTGAACGATCTGGCACGCACAGCCACCGGCAGCGCCAACCGGATCGCCCGGCTTTGCCTGTTGGCCGACCCGCCCACCATCGATCGTGGCGAGATCACCGACAAAGGCTCCATCAACCAGCGCGCGGTGCTGACCCATCGGGCCGACACGGTGACCGCCTTGCACGAAGGGCGGCTGCACCACATCATCCAACCCACGGTCTGACCGACCGCCACATCCTTCAGGAGCCTGACATGAACATTCAAGGACAAGCAGCCCTCGTCACTGGCGGGGGCTCGGGCCTGGGCGAAGCCACCGCGCGCGCCCTCGCCGCCCAAGGCGCACGGGTCGCTGTGCTTGACATCAACGCCGAGCAGGCGCGCAAGGTGGCCGCCGACATCGGCGGTGTGGCCTGCCCCTGCGACATCACCGACTCGGCCAGCTTGCAACAGGCCATCGATCAGGCCGCCGCGGCCCACGGCCCGGCCCGCATCCTGATGAGCATTGCCGGCATCGGCACCGCCAAACGCGTGGTCGGCAAAGATGGCCAAGCGGCCCCCCTGGATGAATTTGCCCGCGTCATCCAGGTCAACCTCATTGGCACCTACAACGCCAGCCGCTTGTTCGCCGCCGCCTGCGCCCGGCTTGAGCCCATGGCCGATGGCGAACGCGGGGTCATGGTCTTCACCGCCTCGGTCGCGGCATTTGACGGGCAGGTGGGCCAGCAGGCCTATAGCGCCTCGAAGGCGGGTGTGGTCGGCATGACACTGCCCATGGCGCGCGATTTGGCCCAACACGGCATCCGGGTCTGCACCATCGCCCCCGGGCTGTTTGCCACCCCTTTGCTGCGGTCTTTGCCCGAGCCCATCCAGGCCTCTTTGGCGGCCTCGATCCCATTCCCGCCCCGGCTGGGACAGCCGAGTGAGTTTGCCGACCTCGCCTTGCACATCGTCACCAACGGTCACCTCAACGGTGAAGTCATCCGTCTGGACGGTGCCTTGCGCATGGCGCCACGCTGAAAGAGCGCCATGAGCAAAACCATGGTTTATGAAGTGGACGTGCTGTTTGGCGACTGCGATCCGGCGGGCATCGTGTTCTTCCCCAACTTCAGCAAATGGATGGACGCATCGTCGCTGAATT
>JBEBAJ010000194.1:0-5170 GCA_041158965.1 Pseudomonadota bacterium
GTTCAAGCTCACCTATGTCTTCATCAGCCATGACCTCAATGTGGTGCGCTTCATCAGCGACCGCGTCATGGTCATGTATCTGGGTCAGGTGGTGGAAATTGGCGAGTCAGAGGCCCTGTTCAGCCAACCCCGCCACCCCTACACGCAGGCCCTGCTCAGCTCCATCCCCTCCATGGACCCAGACCGCCGCACCGAGCAGCCGCCCCTGGCGGGCGATCCGCCCAACCCGATCAACCCGCCTTCGGGTTGTCGCTTCCACACCCGCTGCGCCATGGCCAGTGAGGTGTGCGCCCAGCGCATGCCGCGCCTGCAAGCCTCGGCCCAGCTTGGCTCTAAGGTAAGCCACCCCGTGGCTTGCCTGATGTACGAGCCCGGCAGTGGCCACCCGCAAGCCCCGAAGGCCATCATTCAGGAGGCGGCATGAGCACCACCCCCATGTCCTCCAACGCCCTGGTTCAGATTCGTGACCTGAATGTCACCTTCAACGGCGGGCGTCGCCCGGTGCGTGCCGTCGACGGCGTCAGCCTGAGTGTGGCCCGTGGCGAAGTGGTCGCCCTCATCGGCGAATCGGGTTCGGGCAAGAGCGTGACCCTGCGCTCACTGCTGCGCTTGCACCCCGAGAAAAAAACCCGAATGAGCGGCCAGATCAGGGTGGGTGAGGTGGATGTGCTGCAGATGTCGCCGCGCGAGCTGGCCGACTACCGTGGGCGCGTCACCTCGATGATTTTTCAGGAACCCTTGCTGGCCCTCGACCCGGTCTATAGCGTGGGCGATCAGATCGTCGAATCCATACGCCGCCACGAGCCCGTCTCCAAAGCCGAGGCCCATCAACGTGCGCTTGCGCTCTTTGAGCGCGTGCGCATCCCCAGCCCTGAGCGACGCCTGGCTGCCTACCCGCACGAGATGAGCGGGGGCATGCGCCAGCGGGCCATGATTGCCCTGGCCCTGGCCTGTCGCCCTCAGGTGTTGCTGGCCGATGAGCCGACCACGGCCCTGGACGCCACGGTGCAAATTCAGATTTTGTTGTTGCTGCGCGAGTTGCAGCGCGACCTGGGTTTGTCGGTCATTTTTGTCACCCACGACATCGGCGCGGCGGTGGAAGTGGCCGATCGGATCGCCGTCATGTACGCCGGGCGCATCGTCGAGGAAGGCCCGGCCAGAGAGCTCATCCGCCAGCCACGCCACCCCTATACCCGCGCTTTGCTGGCCAGCCGTGCCCATGGCGAGCTCGACAAGGGGGCACGTCTGCAGACCATTCCGGGTGCCCCCCCCGATCTCTCAGCCTTGCCGACAGGATGTGCGTTTGCGCCGCGTTGCTCCATGGCGCAAGCGCGTTGCACCCAAAGCAGCCCCGATCCGGTGGCGCTGGCGCCCACGCACCAGGCCAGATGTTTTTTTGCCGATGCGGTGCCGGGCGCTGTGGCGGCTTCGGCCTGAGCTTCAGAGCGGCAGGTGGACGCACACCGGTCGTGGCAGGGGCAGCACCTCGCAGTCGACCTGCGGGCCGGCCCGCTCAATCACCAAAAAGTCCCTCTCGGCGGTCGCAATCAGCGGGTGATGCCACACACCGGCCTTCAGCGTGAACGCCATCTGTGGGCCCACCCAAAAGGCCTGCAAGGTGCGCTCGTCTGGGGCCGCATCGCCCAGAGCCACCAGCAACACACACACCGGCTGCGCTGGCGAGTCTGCGCCCAGCGGCACAAAGGACTGGGTGCCCAGTCGGTGCCGCTCCAGCATGCGCCAAGGGCCCTTCGGGTCTTGCATCTGGGCGCGAAACACACAGGCCAAAGCTTGGCCGCCTTGGGCGTCCAAAGCCAACTGCCCCGGCACATTGGCCCGGCGGCTGGTGCCCGCATTGATCATTTGCCCCGCTTCTCCAGCGAAGGCCAGCGATCGGTCCAGCACCCATCCGTATGGGGCCATGGCCTGCGCGCTCAGTGGCTGGGCCACCAGCGTGATGGAAGGGTTTGCGGTCTCAGGTTCAGGCGTCGACATGGCCCCCATCATGGCACAAACCCAGGCGTCCGGGCCGCACCGAAATCGCCATAATCAAACACCAGCAGACTTCCAGGAGCCCTCGATGACCCTTGCCACCCCATCCACCACAGACCTGCGCATCAACGGCGACCGCTTGTGGGGTTCGCTCATGACCTTGGCCCGCATCGGGGCCACGCCCAAGGGCGGGGTGGCGCGCCTGGCGCTCACCGATCTCGATCGCCAAGGCCGTGACTTGGTCGTGCAATGGGCGCGCGAATTGGGCATGAGCGTCACGGTGGACCGCATCGGCAATATTTTCATGCGCCGTGCCGGGCGCAACCCCGGCCTGCCCCCGGTGATGACCGGCAGTCACATCGACACCCAACCCACAGGCGGCAAGTTTGACGGGAACTACGGGGTGTTGGCTGGTTTAGAGGTGGTACGCACCCTCAACGACCATGGCATTGAGACCGAGGCACCGATAGAGGTCGCGGTCTGGACCAACGAAGAGGGCTCGCGCTTTGTGCCGGTGATGATGGGCTCTGGGGTGTTTGCCGGGGCCTTCACCTTGGAACACGCCTATGCCGCCACCGACACCCAGGGGCGCACGGTGCGCGAAGAATTGCAGGCCATCGGTTATCTCGGCGATGAAGAGCCCGGGCAACACCCCATCGGGTCATATTTTGAAGCCCACATCGAGCAAGGGCCGGTGCTGGAAGATGCCCAGGTCACCATTGGTGTTGTGCAGGGCGTCTTGGGGCAACGCTGGTTCGATTGCGTGGTGCATGGCATGGAGGCGCATGCGGGCCCCACCCCCATGGGCTTGCGCCGTGACGCATTGCAGGTGGCGACCCAGATCATGCAAGAGGTCGTGGCCATCGCCCACCGGCACGCGCCGCATGGCCGCGGCACCGTGGGCATGGTGCAGGTTCACCCCAACAGCCGCAACGTCATCCCCGGGCGGGTGATGTTCTCCATCGATTTCCGCAACCAGACCGATGCCACCGTCGAGGCCATGGCCGATGAGGTGCGCGCATTCATCCGCTCGGTCTCTCAGCGCAGCGGCCTCCAGGTAGACCTCCAGCAGGTCGTCAGCTTCACGGCCCAGCAATTTCACCCTTCCTGTGTGCAGGCGGTGCGCGATGCCGCCAGCCACTTGGGCCTGAGCCACATGCCCGTGGTCTCAGGCGCAGGGCACGACGCCGTCTATGCCGCCAAATTGGCACCGGCGGCGATGATCTTTATCCCCTGCAAAGACGGCATCAGCCACAACGAGATCGAAGACGCCTTGCCCGAGCACATCACGGCGGGCTGCAATGTGCTCTTGCACGCCATGCTCAGCCGCTGCGGCGACGTGCACTCGCTCAGAGCTTGAGCGTGCGTTGAAGCCACTGCGCCACCTTTTGGGCGACATGCGCTTCTCGGTCGTTGTAAAAGTGGTCGCACTGGCTGATGATGTCCACCTCGCAAGGCCCGGCACAAGCGGCCTGGAATTCTTCGGCCGGGTAGCGTGAGCGGTCTTCCTGATCGCCCCGTATCGCCAGCACCGGGCAGTGGATCTGGCGCGCCAAACTCAAGGTATCTGGCACGTTGACCAATCGGTCGAGGAAACTCTCGGCGCTGATCACCCACCACCAGCCCGGCAAATTCAGCAGCGCATGGCCCTCACCGGCTGCCACCAGGGCCTCGGCCTGGGCCTTCAACTCGGCAGTGCGGTCCATGGCGAACAGTTTTTCCTGTCCACCCGAAATATTTTCACGCCCGCCTCGTCCGGCCGACAACAGCACCAGGGCCGGGGTTTTCGGGTGGTCGGCGACAAAGCGGGTCGAGAGCATGCCGCCATAGCTGTGCCCGATCACCACCGGATTTTCATGCCCCTGCTGCGCCAGCCACTGGGCCGCATATTGGTTATCTGCCACCGATTCGGCCACGGTCTGGAAGGCCCCGCCCTCCGCATCGCGGCTCAGGCGTGTGGTCAGGATGTCATGGCCCCGCCGGTTGAAGGCCAGCACCGCCAGGCCGAGTGCGGTCAGCGATGGGGGCAAAAACCGGGCTCCGCCGGTATAAAAATTCATGGTGTTGCCATGAAAATAAAGCACACTGCCACGCACCGGGCCATCGGGCAGGTGCAGGGCCCCGTCCATCGGGATGCCATCGGTGGGAATTTGGATCAGTTCGGTGCGCATGTCGGTGTCCTGCCAGATGAAACTGTGGGCCAGTATGGGCAAGGCTGGCGGGTTTGCCAAGCCAAAAAAACCCTTTTTGTGTCACCCCGGAGGCATGCTCATGCGTTATAACCTTAGGGTTACATTGTGTGAGCCCGAACTGACATCCGACATTCCATACCCGACTCAGGCCCCCCCATGACCAGCCCTCACCGCACCATGACACGACACCTATTTGGCGCCAGCGCCTTGCTTTTAACGGGGCTGGCACTGCCAGGCTGCGCCTCCAGCCCTGCCACCATGACCACCTTGCGCAACGAAACCGTGCCTGTGGTGTATGCCATTCCTTGGTCAGACCCCCAGGCGCAAGAGACTTGCCCGCTGGCCGCTGCCGAGCCCACCGATCCGGTGACCGACCTGAACGGGTTTTGTGTCGTGTACGAGTACCAGGGCAATGTGTTCACGGTGCGCTTGCCCACCGCCCCCGGGCCAAGCCTGGTCATTCAGGTGCCCGAAGAAGTCCCGGTCGTGCCCGATCAGGCCGTGGGGGTGGCAGCGCCGGTTTACACCTATCCATCGGCCTACCCGCCGCCCTATCCGGTCACTGCGGTGGGCTACCCCATCGTCTTTTGGGGCGGGGCGTATTACCGCCCCAGGCTCTACCACACGCATCAGTTCAGGCCCCATGTTCAACCCCCGAGGCCACCGGTGCCCGTTGTTCGCCCGCTTCGGCCTCCCCCTGCGCCAGTGCGCATACATTGAAAGAAGGGGGGAGGGTCGAAGGCCGGGTTCAGCCCTCGGCAGTAAAGCCGATTTGTTTCACCAAGGGCCCCCAGCGGTCATGATCGCGGCGCAGTCTTTGCGCCAGCTCAGTCGGGGTTGACGATTTCGCTTCCAGCCCCATGGCGGCCAATCCGTTCACTGTCTCTGGCGTGGCCAAGGCCGTGCGAATGGCGCTGTTCAAGCGGGTGATCACATCGGCGGGCGTTTTCGCGGGCACGAAGAAACCAAACCACTCGTCATACACA
>JBEBAJ010000195.1:0-6055 GCA_041158965.1 Pseudomonadota bacterium
CGGATGCGCTGAACAAAGCGGGAATGGGTGGCCAAGGCATTCAAAATATCACCGGTCAAAGCAGAAACCGTCTCGGCATCCGGCTGGGCTGGCCCCAAGATGGGGATAATCGGGCACAACGCAAAAACTCCTCGTCACCACATTCGTATGTCCGCCCTCCACATGCCCTCCCGATGGGTGATCTGGTACGACCGCCTGGCCTCTTGGCTGCTGTGGGGCGTGATCACCGTTTGGGTGTTGTTGCTGGCCCTGTGGTGGGTGCTGCATGGAATCATTGTGCCCCGAATCGACGAGTTTCGCCCGTGGCTGCAGGAACGGGCAACACAGGCGGTGGGGCTTCAGGTGGAGCTGGGGCCCTTGTCGGGACAAACCCGGGGCTTGGTGACCCAATTGCAAATGGGGCAGATGCGCCTGCTCAGTGCCCAAGGCGAGCCGCTGTTGAATCTGGGCCGGGTGCAATTGGCCTTGACGCCGACCTCGGTGTTGAGCGGTGCCTTCAGCCAAATCTCGCTGGAGCAACTGGTGCTGGATGTGGCGCGCGATGCCGACGGAAAAATCTCGATCGCCGGCATTCCCTTGCAAGGCGAGGGCGCCGACAACCGCTGGCGAAACTGGGTGTTTTCTCAATGGGAGTGGGTGCTGCGAGACAGCGAAATACGCTGGACCGACCAGACCACGGATGCCCCGCCCATCCACATGAAACGCATCGAGGGCGTGCTGCGCAACGGGCTGCGCGACCACCAATTCCGCATAGACGGCAGCCCGGATGCCGAGCTGGGGGAGCGTCTGAGTTGGCGCGGGCGGCTGCGCCAGCCCCTGCTGAGCACTCAGGCCGGCCTTTGGGAGGATTGGAGTGGCCAGATGTATGTCGAGGCCAGCCGGATCGATGGCGGGGCCTGGGCGAAGCACTGGCCTGCATGGGCCCCAACGGGCGCGATCAGCGGCCAGGCCTGGCTGCGGGGCTGGATCGATGTGCGGGCCGGCCAGGTGTCGCAATGGAGCGCCGACCTGGGCCTGAACGATGTGCGCGCCCGCTGGCACCGTGACGGTCAAACCGATCTTGAGCTGGATTTGCGGCACGCCCAGGGGCGACTCGGGTGGGCGGGTGGGCGCGAAGAGAAGTGGACGCTGCAGCAAGCGCGGCTGGCCCCGCTGGGGGCCCCCGAATGGCCGGTGGGTCAAGCCAGCCTGACTTTGAAGCGCAATGGCCGTGAGGTGGAAGGTGGCTCGGCCCAAATCGAGCAGGTGGAGTTGGCCAGCCTGACCCCCTGGCTGGCGTGGGCGCCGCCGGACTGGTCTGCGGCCTGGGCGAAGGCGGCACCCAGTGGACAGTTGCGCCAACTGCAATGGCAATGGAATGGGCCGCTGGACGCGATGCGACTGCAACATTGGCAAGCCAAGGCGCTGGCCTTGAGCCTGCAAGCCGGTCCGCCCGCGCAGGGCAGCGGGCTGGCGGCGTGGCCCGGGGTGAGTGGCTTGTCGGCCGAGTTGGAGGGCGGTGCGCAAGACGTGAAAGGGCAGTTGCGGGTGCAAGCGGGCGAGTTGAATTGGCCCGGATTGTGGGAGGCCCCGAGCCAAAAAATACAGCTGTTCAAAACCGATTTTTCTGCCGGGTTTGGCCCTGAAGGCCAGCGGCTGCAGTTGAAATCGGCACAGTTGCAGACCGAAGCCGCCAAGGCGGACTTTCGCCTGACTTGGCGCAATTCACCCCAGGACCCCAAGGGTCAGATGGAGCTGTCGGGCGATGTGGCCCAGGCGCCGGTGGGCGAAGTGTTGCGCTGGTTGCCCGCCACCTTGCCCGAATCGGTGCGGGTGTACCTGAAGCAGGCCGTGACGCAAGGTGAGGTGCGCCAGGTTCAAGCCCGGGTGCAGGGGCGGCTGAATGATTTTCCGTTCAAGAAACCGGGCAGTGGTGAGTTTCGCGTGAGTGCCCAATTGGCCAAGGTGCGGTACGCGACTGTGCCGCGTGCCATCATGGCCACGCCGCCAGAGGGCGATTGGCCCGTGCTGCAAGACCTGAGCGCGCAACTGGTGTTTGAGCGCCAGGCCATGCGCCTGAGCCAGGTCAAGGCCAAGCTGGCGGGCGCGCCGGGCATCTCATGGCCGGTGCTGGATGCGCAGATCAAACAGCTGGGCCAACCCACGGTGGAGGTGCGTGCCGAGGGACGGGGACCGCTGGGGGAGGCTTTGGGGATATGGAAGGGCTCGCCGCTGAACGCGATGACGGACCGGGTGCTCAATGGCGCGCGCGCCACGGGCTTGGCCGAGTACCGCATGAATCTGAGCATACCGATCGAGCGCCCCGAAAACACCGTGGCCAAGGGCACGGTGGTCTTGCAAGGCAATGAGGTCATGATGGCTCCGGGCGCCCCTACCCTGAACCGGGCGCGGGGCACTGTGGCGTTCACCGCCGACGGGTTTGATCTGCAAGGGATGCAGGCTTATTTGTGGGGCGGCGATATTCGGCTGGAGGGCGGATCGAAGGCCAATGTGCCCCCTGGTGCGCCGCAAACCCAGATCCGCGCCCAGGGTCAATTGAGCGCGCCGGGACTGCGCGATGCGCCCGAGCTGGCCGAATGGGCCACACACCTCAAAAACATGCAGGGCAGCGCCAAATACACGGCCCGATTGCAGTGGCGTCGGGGCCAACTGGAGACCGATGTACGCAGCGATTTGGTGGGCATGGCCATCAGTGCCCCCCAGGGCTTGGGCAAGACGGCCAGCGAGACGATGCCCCTGCAATGGGAATCGCGCCTGACCGCCGAGTCATCGGCTTCGAACGGTTTGCTGCAAGAGCAAATCTGGCTGCGCTGGGGGCCAGGGCTGGAAGCGCGCTATGTGCGTGACCTCTCGGGGCGCCAGCCCAAAGTGCTGCGGGGGCTGATCCGCTGGGGCAGCGAGGCCTCGGCGCAAATGCCGACGCAGGGGGTGACTTTGCGGGTCAACAGCACGCGATTCAATGCAGATGAATGGACCGACTGGATGCAACCTTTCACCAGCCAGCCCGGCAGCGGGTCGGGCGGCTGGGACTTCGCCCCGCAAAGGATAGAGTTTCAGGCCGGCCAGTTTCAGGCCCAGAGGCGGACTTTGAACCAGGTGCAACTGAATGCGCTGAGGGTGGGTGAGAGATGGCAGGGGCAGGTGTATGCCCAAGAGTTGGAGGGCGAGTGGCAATACCAACCCAGCCAAGGCCGGGAGCCTGCGAAATTGCAGGCGCGGCTGGGTCGTCTGGCCATTCCGGCCAGCCAGCCCAGTCAGGACAATTTGCTGGAAGGGCGGGTGGAGGACTTGCCCGCGCTGGACATTCAGGTCAGGGAGCTCGATGTACGCGGCAAGCGGCTGGGCTCGTTGGCGCTGATGGCCCAAAACAGGCCGCGGCCCGATGGCTCGAATGAGTGGCAGCTCAATCAGTTTCAGATCAATAACGACGAAGGCGAGTTTCGGGCTCAGGGCCACTGGCGCAAACCCGCCGGGGCGGCCCACAGCCTGACCCAGCTCGATTTCAAGCTGAATGTGAAAAACGTCGGTACCCTGCTGCAGCGCATGGGCGTGCCGGATGCCGTTCGCAATGGCCACGGCGTGATTGAAGGGTTGGTGAGCTGGGACGGCTCGCCCATGACGCCCGATCTGGCCAGCATAGGCGGGCAATTCAAAATTGGGATTGAGCGCGGGCAATTCCTGAAGACAGAACCCGGGGCCGCCCGACTTCTGGGGGTGCTGAGCCTGCAATCTCTGCCCCGGCGGCTGATGTTCGATTTCCGGGATGTTTTCAGCGAAGGCTTTGCGTTTGATTTTTTCCGCGGCGATGTGAAGATCGAGCGCGGGGTGGCGAGCTCGAACAATTTGCAGATGAAGGGCGTGAATGTGGCGGTGATGATGGAAGGGCAAGCCCATATCGCGCAGGAAACCCAGGACTTGAAAGTGCTGGTGATCCCGGACATCAATGCGGGTGCCGCATCGTTGGTGTATTCGGCCATCAACCCGGTGATCGGCCTGACCACTTTCATCGCCCAGTATGTGCTGCGCAAGCCCCTGTCTGAATCGAACACGCAACAATTCCACATCGATGGCACATGGAGCGAGCCCAGGGTGACGCAAGTGCCCTTCAAGTCTGACGCCAAACCATGAGCGGTTTTGAGGTGCGTGCTTTTTGGCGTTTGCACCGACGCAATCTGCTGTGGGCCGCCTTGGTGGCGCTGGTGTTGTCGTTGTTGCTGACCCTGGTGCTGCTGGCTGGCCGTTTTGAAATTGAAAAACTGCAGCAACAAACCGACCGGGATGCCAGCGATGCGGTGAGCGATTTGCGGCTGGGTCTGAACCGCAACCTCAATGTGCTGGAATCGCTCATGCCGCTGGACGCCAAGCCACAGGCATGGACAGCCCGGGCCGAAGCCTTGTTGCGAGAGCACCGCGAATGGCTGCGGGTGGAGTGGCGCAACGCCGACATGAAATTGCAGGCGGCAACCAATACGCCGATGCGCGGGTCGTTGACCATGAAATGGGGGGGCGACCCGGCCTGGCCCGAGATCCAGCTGGCTTGCTCGCAAGCGAAGCGTTGGGGCAATGCCACTTATTCGCCCAGCAACTATCTGTCGAGCGAGGAAGGCGCGGGCATGGAGGTGGTTCATATGTGCCTGCCCTGGTCTTTGTATGGCGTGCCGGGGGGCTACCTGATCGTGAGTTATTCGCTGGCCGATGTGTTGAGCCAGATGGTTTCCCCGCATCTGGCGCGCAGCCAGCAGTTGTCGTTTGTCGAGGCCGATGGCACCCGGCTGGCGATGGTGGGGCAAATGCGCGAAGGGCGACGGATTTTTTCGAGCCAGCAACTGCTCACCCTCCCCGGCTCTTCGCTGGTGCTGCGGGTCGACAGCAGACGCATGGGGCCGGATCTGTTTCCAAACTTGTTGACCGCCGTGGTGGCTGCCTTGAGCCTGGCGCTGCTGACCGTGTTGGCATTGCTGGGGCGAGACATCCGGCGGCGACAAAGGGCCGAGCATGAACTGGCCGAGTCGTTTGCCTTTCGCAAGGCGATGGAGGATTCTCTGGTGACCGGGCTGCGGGCGCGTGACTTGCAGGGCCGCATCACTTATGTCAACCCGGCGTTTTGCGAAATGGTGGGCTGGCCCTCGGAGGCTGCAATGCGCCGCCGCGCGAGGGCATAGAGTCGGTGTTCATGCGGCGCAATGGAGAGCGTTTTCCGGTGTTGATTTTTGAAGCGCCGCTGATCGATGCGACGGGCCAGCAAACGGGCTGGATGAGCGCCATTTTGGACATCAGTGAGCAGCGCCGGATTGAGGAGCTGTCTCGGGCCACGCAAGAGCGGCTTCAGGCCACCGCCCGTCTGGCCAGTGTGGGTGAAATGGCTTCTTTGCTCAGCCACGAATTAAACCAGCCGCTGGCGGCCATCTCGAGTTACGCCAATGGCAGCCGAAACTTGTTGCGGCACGCCGAGGGATCGGCCCCGCCGGAATTGCACAGGGAGTTGTCAGAGGCGGTGCTGCGGATTGCCCAGCAGGCCCAGCGGGCCGGCCAGGTGATCAAGAGCGTGCATGACTTTGTGCGCCGCCGCGCCCCGACACGGGAGCCGGTGGCGCCGCGCGACTTGCTCGACAGTGTGCTGCCCCTGGTGCGGCTGCAGGCCCGCAAACTCATGATAGACCTGCAATGGAGCGTGCCCGACGATTTGCCCAAGGTCTGGTGTGACCGCGCCATGGTCGAACAGGTGATCTTGAATCTGGCGCGCAACGGCATGCAGGCCATGGACGGCACCGGCCCGGTGGAGAGCCGGCGTTTGAGCCTGACTTTCAGCAGCCATGGCGCGACGGAGGGCGAACCTGTATTACAAATCGAGGTGGCCGACCTGGGGGTGGGCATCGGGCCGGAGGTAGAGCTGAATCTGTACACCCCGTTTTTCACCACCAAACAAGAGGGCATGGGGCTGGGCCTGAGCCTGTGTCGCACTGTGGTCGAGCAACACGGGGGGCGACTCAGCCACAAGCCAAACCAACCCTGTGGCACCGTCTTTACAGTCACCCTGCCTTGCCGTGACAATGCC
>JBEBAJ010000196.1:0-5135 GCA_041158965.1 Pseudomonadota bacterium
GGGGCTTTGGTGGCCACTTGCATGATGCCCTGGGTGGCGCCGTTGAGGGCGCGGGCGACCAAGGCATCGAGGCTTTCCTGACGATAGCACACGGTGCGCAGCAGCATGGGCAGGTTGACGCCCGTCACCAATTTGGCGTGGCTGCCGTCGACCAACTTTTGCGCCACGTTACATGGCGTCGCGCCGTAGACATCGGTCATGACCAGTGTGGGGCGCTCGCCGTCTTGGGCCAGCGCGATTTGGGCTTGCGCCAAGGTCTCGGCGGGAGGTGTGTTGGGCTGCACATCGATGGCCAGCACATCGGCCGCACAATCCGGGTAGACGTGCAAGGCACACTGTCGCAGGGCATGCGCCAGGGGGGCATGGGCAAGCAACAAGATGCGGGTGCTGGGCATGGGCATTCCTCTCAATCGCCATTATCGGCGCTGCGCCACATAAACCATAGGGCAGAGGCGACAGTGGTCAAGCCCAGGCAAGCCATGGCCCACTGGAAGCGGGCGGCAACTGGCGCGCCCATGGCGCCAGCGATGTCGACCACCCAGCCAAAACCCCATTGCATGAGAAACACCCCGGAAAAAATCAGCAGGTTGTAAGCCGACAGGGCGCGGCCCGCCAGATGGCTGGGAAAGGCCAGCCCGATGGCGGGTTGAGCCAAAGACACGACAGAGCAGGTGACGCAAAACAGCGACCATGCCACGATCCCGGTACCCGGCCCTTGCCACACCAGCCAGGCGATGGCGGCGAGGTTCAAGGGCAGGCCCACCGCAAGCAAGCGATTGGGGCCCCAGCCATGACGGGCCAACCAGGGCGTGGCCAAGCCCCAGGCAGAGAAGGTGAAGAGCATGACCACATTGATCCAAAATAGACCAGTGGCGGCCTCTAGCGGGGTGTAACCGCTTACTTTGACCATCCAGGGCCCGGCCCACAAAGACTGCATGGCGATCATGCCGCCGTAGACAAAAAAGGCCAGCGGGGCCATGCGCTGAAAATACCGGTGGCGCCAGACCGGGGCATAGGCGGCCCATAAGCCGGGTTCGGCCACGGGTGTGGTGGCACCGTCGGCGGTATCTTCCGTCGGCTTATGCCAAGCCGGCGTTTGCCACCACAGCCAGGCGATGGCGAGCACATTGAGGGCGGCGACCGTGAGGAAGATGGGGCGCCAGCCTATGCTGGGCAGCAGCCATTGCACCGGCAAGGTCGAGGCCAGCATGCCCAGTGAGCCCGTCATCAACATCCATGAGTTGGCCCGCACCTGGCTGTCCAGGGGCAGCCAACGTCGAAAGCCGGTCAGCGGTGCCATCAGGCAGGCACTGACGCCGACCCCGGTCAGGATTCGGGCCATCAAGAGATGGTTGAACTCTGTGGCGATGGAGAATGTGACGCTGCCCAGAACGGCAAACAGCAATAAGGCACACAACACTTTGCGCGGGCCGAGCCGGTCGAGCCATCGCCCCATGGGCAATTGCATGGCGGCAAAGCCCAGAAAATATCCCCCGGCCAGCAGGCCCAAGTCGCGTGCCTTCAGACTGAATTCATCGATCAGCGTGGGGGACAAGGTGGCGGTGATGGCGCGCACCAGGGTGGACAAAAAATAAGCAAAGGCAAAGGCAAGAAAAATCATTGCCACTTGGGGACGGCTCATGGCAGACGTATGCCTTCTCGAAGGATTTGCAGGGTGGCTGGTGAGACCGGTTTGCGGGTGGAATAGACAGCCATCTGGTGGCCCTGGCCGCCCCAGACCCACCAGATGAAGTGGGCGTGGGTGCCGCTTGGAGAGGTCGCCTGCAGCTGCCTGGGTGGCACATCGAGGCGGGCACCAGCCACGGTCGCCTCAAGGGCCTTCGAGGCCAGGGCCGGATCGGCACCCAATGCGCTGAGGCTGGCTTGCTGCCAGACCCGCAAGACCTGCGCCGGGGCGGCCTCAGGCGGCAGGTCGAGCCGGGACCAGGTGAAGTGCATGTCCTGGGCCTCGCACCCGAGCATGCGCAGGCGGGCGCGGGCCTCGCCCCATTCGACTTGTCGCTCGGCGCGGTCGGGCTTGCAGGGCAGCAGCCCTTTGCCGGGCTGATCGTCAAAACTGATGTCGCGCCAATTGAGCGCGGGCTGACAGGCGGTGAGGGCCAAACACAGGCCCAAGATCAGGGTGGTCGTCGACTTGCGTTTGAGCCCACCCCATGGCTGGTCATTCTGAAACAATACCCATTCGGCCATGCCACTGCGCCCCTGATCGTTTCAAATGATGTGGGCCGCTCGCAACTCGGCGATTTGCCCGGCAGAGTAACCCAAGACCTCGCGCAACACTTCTTCGGTGTGTTGTCCCATGGTGGGCGGAGGCAGATCGCGGCGCACCGGGGTGCGGCTGAGTTTGAGCGGGCTGGAGACCAGCTCAAAAGGGGCACCCACGGAATGCGACCAGGGGCTGACCATGCCACGTTCACGCACTTGCGGGTCAGCGAAGACTTCACCCAGGTTGTTGATGGGCCCGGCGGGCACTTGCTGCTGTTCGAGCTCAGCCAGCCATTGTGCTTTGCGGCGTGTTTTGAAGATGTGCTCAAGCATGGGAACCAGCACCGCGCGATGACGCACGCGGTCGGCGTTTTTGGCAAACCGCGGGTCGCTGGCCCATTCAGGGTGCCCGGCCACGGCGCAAAACTTGGCGAACTGACCGTCGTTGCCGACCGCCAGGATCATGTGGTCGCGTTCACCTTGCTCATTCGGCGCGGTTTCAAAGACTTGGTAGGGCACCACGTTTTGGTGGGCATTGCCCATGCGGCCCGGCACTTTGCCCTCGTGTTGGCCACTGACCAGGTAGTTGGCCCCCAGGTTGGCCAGCATGGCCACTTGTGTGTCGAGCAAGGCCATGTCGATGTGTTGGCCCTCTCCGGTGCGTTCGGCGTGGCGCAAGGCGGCCAAAATGGCGACGGTGGCGTACATGCCTGTGAAGAGGTCGGCGACGGCCACGCCGACTTTTTGCGGGCCGCCGCCCAGGTCGTCGCGCTCGCCCGTCACACTCATGAGGCCGCCCATGCCCTGAATGGCGTAGTCGTATCCGGCGCGCCATCGGTAGGGCCCGGTCTGGCCAAAGCCGGTGATGCTGCAGTAAACGAGCTTGGGGTTGAGGGCGAGCAGGCTGGGGGCATCGAGGCCGTAGCGGGCCATGTCGCCCACCTTGAAGTTTTCGATGAAGACGTCGCAGTGCTTGACCAGTTCACGGATCAGTTCTTGTCCGCCGGGTTTGGAGATGTCGCAGGTGAGCGATCGCTTATTGCGGTTGGTGCCCAGGTAATAGGCTGCCTCGCTGGTGTCTTGACCGTCAGGGGTTTTCAGATAAGGCGGGCCCCAGGTGCGGGTGTCGTCTCCGGCGCCAGGCCGCTCGACCTTGAGCACATCGGCGCCCAGGTCACCCAGGTTTTGGGTGCACCACGGGCCGGCCAGCACTCGAGACAAATCGAGAACGCGGATGCCGTCTAGTGAATTCATGACGGCATTGTAGGCATGTGAGATGCGAGTGGATGTCGCCACTCACACAGACGCGCCCCCAAGCTCACTGACGGAAGTTGTCGTGACAGTTCTTGCAGACGCCACCACCACTGGCAAAGGCCGACTTGAGCTCGTCTTGTTTGCCACTGCGGGCAGCGGCCACAATTTTGCTGACTTCGGTAAAAAGCTTGTCTTCGGCTTCCTTGAATTTGGCCGGCTCTTTCCAGATGTCGGGCTTGGCTTTGGTGTCACCGCTTTGGGTGTCGGCGCCGAATGCGGCCCAGGGCAGTTTGTGCACGACCTCGACCACTGCGGCGTTGTCGGCCGCGGCTTTGGCATCGTAGGGAATGCGGCCTTGGGCCATGCCCGCCAAACGGGCCCAGTGGGCGCCCATGACGGTGAAAGCCGATTTGCGGTATTTGATGGCGTCTTCGGGTTTGGCGAATTGGGCCGATGCGGGCAGTGCGAGCGTCAGCGCGGTGGTGGCAAGCACCAGGGACAGCATGCGTTTCATGGGATCTCCTTGGGTGAGGGCGAGATGTGGTGGACCATCCCGGTAAAAAATGACATACATCTCACATTTAACCATATTTCATCGGGATGTCCCGAGTGGATGCCCTTTGGGCACGACCGATGGAAATGATGGGTGGCTTGAGCCCGATGCGCGTGCACGCCCAGGCCTGAACGTGCATGCATCACGTGCATGGCGCACAGCTTTTTCGCGGGAAATTCGGCTTCTTCATTCTAGAATTTTTGACATGTTCAGCGATGATGCCGCCTACAAGCAATTGTTCTCCGTGCCCGAGATGGTGCGTGACCTCTTGCGCGCCTGTGTGCCCGACCCCTGGGTGCAGTCGCTGGACTTCGCGACGCTGGAGAAGGTGGCCCCCGAGTTCATCACCCACAAACGGGGGCTGCGGCGCATCAGCGACCTGATCTGGCGCGTTCAGGCCGAGGGGGGGCTGGCTGGCCTGTATGTGCTCATGGAGTTCCAGACCCAGGTGCAGTTCCACATGCCAGTTCGCATCATGCAATACGTCAGCCTGTTGCACCAAGACCTGATGGCAGGCCAACCCACACCGCACCATGGACTGCTGCCGCCCATCTTGCCCCTGGTCATCTACAACGGCGAGCGCCCTTGGCAGGCCCCCACCGACATGGCGGAGCTGGTGCGGCCCATGCCGTCTTCGCTGTCGGCATTTGACCCGCGCCTTCGGTTCTGGCTGATCGACGAGAGCCAACGCCCACAGCTGAGGTCAGACGACAACCTGTTTGTGGCGATGATGGATGTGGTGCATGCGCAAGATGCGGAGAAGTTTGAAAACGCATTTGATCATTTGCAGGAACTGCTGCAAAATAATCAAAAATGTTTAGAAGTGGCGATGAATTGGCTGGGATGGATGCTGTCCAAGCGAGGGACGGTGCTCGCCCAGGCGTGGGCACACATGATAGAGAGGAAGGGTCAGATGGGTTACTACAAGTGGGGCATTCAAAAGTGGTTTGATCACCAGATGCAGCAAGGCTTGGAGAGGGGCATTGAGCAAGGCTTGGAGAGGGGCATTGAGCAAGGCTTGGAGAGGGGCATTGAGCAAGGCTTGGAGAGGGGCATTGAGCAAGGCTTGGAGAGGGGCATAGGGCAAGGCCAAGGCCTGCTG
>JBEBAJ010000197.1:0-5096 GCA_041158965.1 Pseudomonadota bacterium
CCGATCGGCAAACTGTTGAAAGAGTCACTGATCATGCCCAATAACAAAGCATGCCCGCCAAAACCAATGAAAATCAGCGTGGACATGATCAGTAACAGTTGGGCGATCACCGGCACTTGGCCCATGGCCGGGTCTATCATGCTGGCCATGGATAGACCCATGGCGTTGGCAATCGATTGACCGCCCAGAACCACGGCCGAGACCACCACCTGCAGCACCAGTCCCATCATCGCACCAATGGCCAATTGGTTGAAAATCTCCAGCAGTCCGCTGGCACTCGATGGATCGATCATTGGCCAACGATGCAAGGGGTAGACCATCCAGGTCAGCACCAGGGCGAAAATGATCCTCAATTGCAAGTTGTACGACGCCATTGAAAACAACGGGGCCGTGGCCATCAGGGCTGAAATGCGCAGCATCGGCCAGAGGAAGGCATAAAACCTCTCCATGATGTCCGATGCGAGCAGTCCCAGCATGATGGATCAGTGAAAGAGGGTGGGAATGCGCTCAAAAATGCCGCGCATATAGTCGACCAACAAGCTGAGCTGCCAGCTGCCGAAAACCAGTGATACCAGGGCCATCAGAACCAGCTTGGGGATAAAGCTGAGCGTCATCTCGTTGATGGAGGTGGCGGCCTGAACGATACCGATGACCACACCCACCAGAAGCGCCACGGTCAACAAGGGCGCACAAACCAGTATGGAAATCCAGATGGCCTGTCGGCCAAGTTCTATCACCATGGAGTTGTCCATCATATTCCTTTAATTGGGCATCACAAAACTGGATGCCAAAGAGCCCATGATCATTCCCCAGCCGTCGACCAGTACGAACAGCATCAGCTTGAAAGGCATGGAAATCATCATGGGCGAGAGCATCATCATGCCCATCGACATCAGCACGCTGGAGACAATCAGGTCGATCACCACAAATGGGATGTAGATCAGAAAGCCGATGGTGAAAGCGCTTTTGAGTTCAGAGGTCAGAAAAGCCGGAACCAGCGTGACGAAGGGCACTTCGGATGGGCTGCTCACAGGTTTGTTGCGAGCGATTTCCATGAACAGGGCGATGTCGTCCTCACGGGTTTGCTGCAACATGAACTCGCGGATGGGTTTTTCAGCGAGAGCGAGCGCCTTGTCGAAAGCCATGTTCTGGTTCATGTAAGGGATCACCGCATTGTTATAAACATCTGACAAAACCGGTGACATGACGAAGAACGTCAAAAACATGGCGATTCCCACCAAGACCATGTTGGGAGGGGTTTGTCCGGTGCCCAGGGCCTGGCGCAATATGGACAAAACAATGATGATGCGCACAAATGCGGTCATCATCAACAGAATGGAGGGCAGCAATGACAGTAAAGTCATCAGAGCCAGCAATTGCAGGCTCAGGCTGTACTGCGTGCCTTTGGCGGTGTTGGTGGCGATCAGTGCTGGCAATTCGGGTGCGGCCCAAGCCAGCGCCGGAACCAGAGCGAGGCCGGCGATAAGGAGTCTGAGAATCATGATTGGCGACTCCGCAACCACTCCATGGTGCTTTTGGGCTCTGCCTGTGATAAATCCAAGGGTCGGATTTCCATTGGAGTCACACCCAATAAGACTTCGCGGTCACCCAGTCGCACCAGTACGAGCTTTTGGCGTGCGCCCAAAGAGGCCGATTCAACAATTTCTATTCGCTGCGAACCTTGGCGCCGTTTCAGGCCACCTTGAGTCTGAATGCGCTTGAGCATCCACAACACGCCCAGCAAAAGGCCAATCACCAAGCCGAAGCTCAGCAGATATTGGGCGATGTCGAGATGGGGCATGGCGCTCGGAATGAGGTTTTCGCGATCAGAGTTTTTCCAGGCGCTCTGAAGGTGGTACCACCCGGGTCAGACGGATGCCATATCGGTCATTGACCAATACCACTTCGCCTTGTGCGACCACGGTGTTGTTGACCAGCAGATCCAGGGGTTCGCCGGCGATGCGGTCAAGCTCAACCACGCTGCCTTGGCTGAGTCGCATCAGGTCGCGGATTTTGATGACGGCACGGCCTACTTCGATGGACAGGGTGACCGGGATGTTTTGCAGCACATCGAGCTGGATTTTTCCGTCGACTGAACTGTCTTCTGTGGCATCACTCATGATGATTACTCCGAGGTTTAGACCGGTTGATTGCCCTGATCGGGCATGGGTATGGCACGAACAATTTTCACGGCCACCTGACCACCGAAGGTGCCGATTTCCACATCAAAAACAGGCATGTCGCGTATCACTGCACGTGCATGGTCCGGCTTCTTGAAGTAGATGACGTCGCCTTCTTTCATTTCTTGCATCTGTTTGGCGGTTTGGATGACCGTTCCCATCAGAATTTGCATCTCAAGCTTGGAGTCGTAGAGGGCGGCAGCGAGTTGCTGACGCCACAGCTTGTCCGATTCCTCATCACCGTCTCCCGTTTGCACCCGGCTGCGCAAGAGGTCGCGGACGGGTTTGAGGGCCATGTAGGGAATGACCAAATCGATGAAGCCGCCAGTGGCCGCTTGATGATCGGATTCGAACCGGTTCAGAACGACCAGATCGTTTTCGTCGGCAATTTGTGCAAATTGGGGGTTGATCTCTGAGCTGACATGCTCGAAATCGACGGTTGTCACTGGTGCCCAGGCTTCCTTGTAAGACCTGAACAACAGTTGCAGAATGATCTTGATGATTCGAGATTCAGTGGGGGTGAATAAACGACCTGGAGGGAGTTGAGCCACGCCCTTGCCGAATCCGCCAAAGAAGCTGTCCAAAGAGCTAAATATCACGCCTGGCTCGATGACCACCATGGCGTAGCCACGTAAGGGTGGCATGCGCACAATGTTGACCGACAAAGGCGCTTTGAGGTCTTTGAGGTAGTCGCCGAAACGAACAATTTGCACACGTCCCGGATTCATGCGCGGGCTGGTTCTCAAGACCTCCAGCATGCCCAATCGGAATAAGCGGATGAAGCGCTCATTGATCATGTCCAATGAGCCCAAGTTCACGCCAAGGCTACTGTCCTCGGAAGCCAGGTCGTGCTTGGTGACCTGAGCATCGGTGTTAAAGCCCGAGTCGACTTCAATGCTGCCGTTGCCGACGCCTTCGGCCAGCGCGGCCAGTTCTTCCTGGCTGAGCAGGGGGGTATTTTCGGCCATGATCGCCTCTGGTGTGGGATGGGTTTACTGCACCACAAACTGGGTGAAGTAAACCTCCTCGATGCCGCCGAAATCTTCGTATTTGGTCAATACTTTGTTCATCTCGTCACGGATCTTGGCAGCCAGGTTTTGGCGGAAGTCGGGTTTGCTGATGTCCGCTTCCGTGGTTTGACGCATCACGTCCAGTGACACTGACCGCAGCGCCACTTCGTGTTTTTTGACGTTTTTGAACACCCGGTCATCATAAAAAGTCATCAGGCCGATATTGACAGACATGACTTTGCGTGAGCCGGTGACATTGGCCAGAAGGCTTTTTTCGAGCTCCATGTAAGTGCTCTCAAAGCGTTTGAGTTCTGGCGACTCTTTGGCCACTTTTTTCGGGCCGTCCTCGCAACCTTTGCCATCTTTATCGGGTTTGCATGCGGCTTCTTGTTCGGATGCCTTTTGCGCCTCGATTTTGGCTTCCAGTTCCTTGATCTTGTCGGCCATCAACTCATCTGGCTTGCGGTCAAAAGCGCCTGATACAAACAGGGTGCCCACGACGGTGCTGACCAAGACGATGATGAGTCCGAGCACCAAGAGGATCATTTTGATCAGTGGGCCCTTGCTCTTTTTCTCAACTTCAACTTCTTCGTCAGCCATGGCAATGCCTTTCAAATTCGAGTCTAAGCCATCAAATCCAAGCTCCCATCGTGGTTGGATGTACGCAACGCGGAGGCCGGATTCTCTGTTGACGGAGAACCATCTTCAGAACCCTGGTTGGCAAAACGCGCCTGGGGTTGGCGGGGTGTCGAATCTCCGCCAGATCGAGAGGATTGTCCGTCGTTCACACGAACCGAAGCAACATCCATGCCTGACTGTGTCAGCGCGTCTTTTAATTTGCCCAATCCGCTCTCTAGCAGGTCGCGGGTCATGCTTTGATTGGCGCTCAATTGAGCGTCCAGCGCATTGCCTCGCATTCGCAAGTCCACTTCCACATGCCCCAATTCGGCTGGCCGCAGATGGATTTTGATCTGCCAATCCCCCTTTTCAAAGGCTTCCAGAATGCGCTTGCCTATTGCCAAGCTCATTTTTTCGGCCAGTTCCTGTCCCAGCATGGGCGTCGCCTTTTGTAATACTACTTCTTTAAATAGGCCTGCGTCACTTGCTTTCGGGGCTGGTTTGCCAGAACTCGTGACCATTGGCGAAGAAGAGGCTGAGTTGGCGGAGGCATCGATCGCGCGATCTTCTGTCGCCTCGGTCCAATGCGGGGTGCTCAAGTTTGAGGCACTGAGTCCAAGGTCAAGGACAGACCCACCGGGTGCCAACGATGAATGGAATGATTTGGCATTCCATTTCAGCCAGTCGCTCCACTGGCTTTGAAGTCCAGGCATCAGATCGAGGTCAATTTCTGTGCGGGTGGGCAGCGCAAAAGGGTCTTTCTTAGGCGCTTGCGCTGTCAGCCACTGTGGGCCCATCGCAAGCAAACCTGATCCGCTCAGTGCCGATTTGGCCTGCGACTGTGCGATTTGGGCTGAATCATTCATAAACAGCCATTTCACCGTTTTTTCATCTAAACCTTGTTGCAGGGCAAATTCGGTCAGGCTGTCTTCGCTCAAGGCCGAGGCCGAGCCAGTGATGACAGTGAACTGATTATTGAGTCTGGTTTCGCTCCAAAGAGAAGGAGCCGAATTCACCGCTGCCTGGTCTTGGCTCGAAATCGGCGACAGCCCTGGCGCAGACCCGTTCGATTCTTTAGACCACAATGGCTTTGCGATTGGCACCGCTATAGGGTTATCTGAGCCGTTGCCGACTGGTGTCGAGCTTTGCACTGAAGTGGGAAGAGTGAATGCCCCTTCAGTGGTTCTGGTGCTCCAATGGCTCAGCATGGGGTCTATAGTCGTTGCGGATGTGACTGGCAATGACGTGGCGACAAGTACAGAGGGTGTGATCGACTCAGAGGTGGTCG